>JAFRTA010000325.1 GCA_017427315.1 Clostridia bacterium | reverse complement strand
GTCGAATCGCAAGAAGAATTTTCCTGCCGCGCAGGGGCTCGGAACGCCCCCGTCTGGAAAAAACCGCGTCAGCGCCTTTTCCGGCGAAGGACCACGACTGCAGCGACCGCAAACACAATAACCGCTGCTGCGACGAAATACGCCCAATACGGTATCGCCGCGGCGGGCTTCTCCGCGGCGGGGACGTATTCCTCCAGAGAAAACGCCGCGTCGGATGCTGCGTCCGTCAACGGCTCCGTCTGCGGCCCGGTCACAGCGTCGATATCGGTTTCGTCGGCGTCGGTTTTTTCCGACGGCGTCTGCTGCGCCGGAGCGGAAGAGGAAACCGCGCTCTGCTGCGCCGACGGCTCCGCCGCGCCGGAAACCTGAGGCAGGGCGGTGGTCTGAGCGAGGTCGAAGACCTGCTCTTCGTCAAGCCCCTCGGGCAGCGTCGTTTCCGGCGCAGAGGGATAACTCGCCGGGAAGGTCAGCGCTGCCGCAAGATCGTTTACAATCGCATCCTGCTGCGACACCGCCGCCGCGGAAATCGGGTCGTTGATTGCATTCAGGCGCACCTCGAAATATTCGCCGCGGAAGACCGTGGCATAATACACGGCGCTGACAAGCCCGGTGATTTCGGATTCCGTCCGGAGAAAGACGACGCCGCCGGAGGTGAATTTCGTCGCCTTGACCTGCGCGTCCAGCCCCTCGGGCAGAAGTGCGCGCTGCGCAGATAAGATCCCGTTCAGTTCAGCGTCAGACAGCGCGGAATAATCCCGCTGACCCGCTTCCGCCTCATTTCGGACGAGAATGATCTCGTTGTCCGTTTTTTTATGCTTAAGCCAAAGTACGTAGCCGAAGGAATACATAAAACGGTTGAAATACCGCGTCGTCAGGTCGTTGCCCTGCCAGAAACCGGGATCGATATTGCCGAGCGCGGAAACGTACCATTCATCGGAAATCTCGAAGGGGACCTGAATATCTCCGACGGATACCGCAAACGGCTTCGCTGAAGCGAAAACGACGAAGCAGGATGCAGCCAGAATCAGCGCGAGAAGCGCCGCAATCGTTTTTTTCATGACCGAGAACCTTTCCGCCCGCGGGTTTTCTCCGCAGGCAAACAGCAGCCTATCTATATATGGTATATTATATATCATTTTACTCTATTTTTCAATATATATATAGAAAAAGAGCAGGACAAGCCTGCTCTTACATGTTTGAAACGAATTTATGCCTCGTGTTTTTTGCGGGTAAACACGAACGCAGCGCCTGCCGCGACGCAAAGGGCGGCGACAACACCGATGCCGGCGTCGCCGGTCTTCGGGATGTTGTTGGTCGGCGCGGAAGTGGGAGCCGCAGTCGTCGATGCGGGCGGAGCCGCAGTCGTCGATGCGGGCGGAGCCGCAGTCGTCGATGCGGGCGGAGCCGTCGTCGTGGTATCAGCCGGAGGAGCCGTCGTCGACGGCGTGCTGCCGGGAATAAGGCCGGCAAGCAGATCCTCAAGGTTCAGCCCCGAGAACAAATCGCCGATATTGCCCAGGTCGCCGAGCTTGCTGAGATCAAGCGTGCCGAGCAGATTGGTCAGGTCAAGACCGCCGATCAGCCCCGTGATATCGCCCATGCCGAGATCGTTCAGCAGGCCGCTGAAATCAAGGCCGGAGATCATCTCGTTCAACGCCGAAGGATCGAAATCGTCGAAAATCGGCGTAAGCTGACCGGAACCGTTGCCGAGAACGGTATCGATCGCGTTGACGCTGATCACGCAGGTAAGAGCAAGCGCAAGAGCCGCAAGAACGGCAACAATCTTTTTCATATTAAAACATCCTTTCATGATGCGCTCATATTCATATAAATAAGAATACTATTTATTTGCCGCAAAGTCAATCTATATTATATTATTTTTCTATTTTTTGTAGGCATATACAAAAAACGAATGTTTTTTTGTGTAAAATTTATATACAAAAAAGTTACACATTGTTAATATTTTCCCGTATATTCCGTCTTTATCCGCCGACAATATTGTTAAAACAAATAAGCCAAAGGAGAAATTTACTCATGGACCGACGCCGCGCCGCCCTCCGCCGTTTTTCGGCGATACCGATCTGCCTGCTTCTGCTTGCCGTTCTGCTCGCGGACGGCGTACGGATTCTGCGGACCAGAGAGAAGATCCGCACGGATTTTCTGCGGCTCCACGTGATCGCCGCCTCCGATACGCCCGAGGACCAGCGTCTCAAACTTGCGGTACGGGACGCAGTGCTCGCCGCGGGAGCGTCGGTCTTCAACGGCAGCGTCACGGCGGACGAAGCGGAAAAGCGCATCATCCCGCGCGCCGAAGCACTGAAAAACGCCGCGGAACGGGTGCTGCGCGCAAACGGCTGCGCAGACGGCGTGCGTGTCGAGGTGAAAAAAGAATACTTTCCCGAGCGGCAATACGGCGAATATACCCTGCCGCCCGGCGTCTACCGCGCCGTCAAGGTCACGATCGGCGCGGGCGAGGGACATAACTGGTGGTGCGTGATGTTCCCGCCGATGTGTCTGCCGGAAAGCGGAATCGACGCGAGGCCGACGCTCGACGAGGCGGAAAACGAGCTGCTTGCAAACCCCGGTAAGTACCGTATCCGTTTCAAGGCCGCGGAAATCTGCGAAAAGCTGCTCGGAAAGCTGCGCGATGCGTTCGCCGGCGGTGCGGACGGGAACGGAACGGTCAGATAACGACGCCCTTTTCCGCAAGCGCGCCGTAGAGCCGCTCGATCGGCTCGCGCGACGCGTTGAAGCAGATCCCGTCCATCCCGACCGCTTTCGCTCCGTCGATATTCGCCTGCACGTCGTCGATGAACAGGCAGTCCTCCGCGTTCAGAGAGAACTGCGCAAGGAACGAAAGATAGATCTCCCGTTCCGGCTTGAGCAGCTTCCAGTCGGACGAGATATACACCCCGTCAAAATACGAAAGCGCGGGGATCCCGCTGCGGTATTCATAATAATCCTGCCCCGCGTTCGACAGAACGTAAAGCGGGTATCCCGCCAGCTTCGCCCGACGGACGAGTTCTTCCGTCGCGGGCAGCGGCGGCATATAAGCGGAGACGAAAACGTGTTCGAGAATCATCTCTTTCGCGAGCGCCGCGAGCTTCGGGGGCAGAAGACCGATCGGCCGCAGAAACGCGCTTTTATCACACGTGCCGCGATCATACGCCCGCCACTCGGGCGAGCGGAACACGATATCCTCGAAAATGCCGATCTCTTCTTCGTTCAGTCCCCGGTCCGCAAGGATCCGGTGCGTATCGAACGTGATCAGCACGTTTCCCATATCAAAGACCAGCGTTTTCTTCTTCATCGCCTTCAGCAGCTCTCGACGAAACGAACCAGATCCGCGACGGAACGCATTTTCTTCAGCTCCTCGTCCGGGATCTCGATATCGAACTCGCTTTCCACGTTCATTGCAAGCTCCACCGCATCGATGCTGTCGATATCGGCGTCCTCAAGCGTGG
Organism: Clostridia bacterium; assembly: GCA_017427315.1. Taxonomy (GTDB): domain Bacteria; phylum Bacillota; class Clostridia; order Oscillospirales; family Acutalibacteraceae; genus RGIG2774. The sequence goes on along the minus strand of JAFRTA010000325.1, from coordinate 7,229 downwards.
TTTCAGGCTTGATTTCCTCCTCGGGGATCTCGAACAGCTCGCAGATGATTTCTCTGATCTTTTCAAATACCATAACGACCGTTCCTTTCACGGCCCGCGCGGAAGAATGCGTGAGGCCGTCCTTTGTTATGTATGATATATATGATATTATTTGTTTTATATGCGTTTGTCAAGCAATTCGGATAAATTCGGCAAAACGACAAAAAAAGAAGCCGTCGAAAGACGGCTTCCCGAACGGATGAAATTATTTTCTCGAGCTGTTGAACATGTCGAAAATCGCCTTGAGCTCCTCGTCGTCTCCGGGCAGACCCATTTCGGACTGCGCGGGCTCGGCTTTCGCCGCTGCGGGCGCTTCGGCGGATTTCGCCTTGATCTTGTTCTCGCTGTTGCCGAAACCGGTCGCGATCACGGTAAGATTGATCTCGTCGTCAAGCTCCGGATCGATGGCGACGCCGAAGATGATGTTCGCGTCGGTCGCAGCCTGCTCGTGAACCAGCGAGGAAGCGATATCGACCTCGTCGAGGGTGATGTCGGGCGAAGCGGTAATGTTGATAATCACGCCCATGGAGCCCTCGATCGTGGTCTCGAGCAGCGGGCTGGAAATCGCCGCCTGCGCCGCAAGCTCCGCGCGTTCTTTGCCGGAGGCCCTGCCGACGCCCATATGCGCGTGGCCCGCGTCTTTCATGACGGAGGTAATATCCGCAAAGTCAAGATTGATCAGGCCGGGAACCTTGATCAGATCGGTGATGCTGCGCACGCCCTGACGAAGGATATCGTCGGCGACCTCGAACGCATTGGTGAAGGTGATTTTCTGATCGGTGACCTGTTTGAGTCTTTCGTTGGGGATCACGATCAGACTGTCGACGTGCTGCGCAAGCTCGTTGATGCCCTCGACCGCCTGATCCATGCGGTGCTTGCCTTCAAACGCGAAGGGCTTGGTAACGATACCGACCGTGAGGATGCCGGCGTCTTTCGCCATCTGCGCGATCACGGGAGCGGCGCCCGTGCCCGTGCCGCCGCCCATGCCGGCGGTGATAAAGACCATATCGGTCCCCTTGAGCGCCTCGGCAATGACCTCTTCGCTCTCCTCCGCGGCTTTTTTGCCGACGTCGGGTCTTGCGCCCGCGCCTTTGCCGCCGGTGACCTTTTCGCCGATCTGGATCTTCTGCGTCGCCTTGGACTTGATCAGCACGTGTTTATCCGTATTCACGGAAATATAATCAACGCCCTGAATCCCCGCGTCGACCATGCGGTTGATCGCGTTTCCGCCGCCGCCGCCGACACCGATAACCTTGATCTGGGTGACTTCGTCAAATTCATTTGAAATCTCAAACGCCATGATACTTCCTCCGATTTTTTCTGAATTCAAATTATTTTTCCACAAAGAAACAATTCGCCGAATACAGTTAATTTTTAATATAATAACATTATTCTTATAAAATTTCAATAGCTCGCATCAATTTTCTTTGCCGCTCCGCAATTTTTTTTCACACCGTCAGTGGTTCAGCCGTCGGCGCTGATATACGATCCGCCGTCCGCGTCCCCCTGCTGCGTCTGCTCGCCGGAAGCGGGGACTGCGGCGGCAAACGGATCCGCCGCGCCGTCCTGCGTTACGGGCGGCGAGACGTTTTTTCCGTAAGCTCTGTCGGGATCGGAAATATTGATCTCGGCGTACTGCGCGTCGTCAAGAGAATAATCGCGTTCGATGATCTCCGCCGCACCCGCCGCCTTGAGCGAAATTTTCGCGATACCGCCGAAAATGAGCTTGATGCGGTTTTTATAGATCGCGGTGATATTATACGGATCGCCGATGTCGATCTTCGTAAAGTCGACCAGTCCTTCTTTCGCGCAGCCGGTAATGAAAACGCGGAAAAGCTCGAATTTTTCGCTGTTTTCGGCGCAGATCTGCTGTCCCTGCTGCGTATTCACGGAATCAAGCCCGACGACCTCGGCGCAGCCTTCCGGCAGCGACAGTCTCCCTCCGGAGACGATTTTGCCGCCCGCGCTGAAAATCACGTAGCCCGCCGAGCCCATATTCACCGCAAAGCTGTCGTAAGCGCTCCGGATCTGCAGAACGAGCGTATTCGGAAGCTTCTTCTTCACCGTTACGGATTCCACATAGGCGAGCCCCTGCACGATCCCGCGCGCAACCTTTTTCCCGTTCACGAAACAGAGCGGATCGCCGACGCTGAACCCCCCCGCGTTGCTGAGCGCGTCCGCCGCGTAAACGCAGTCGCCTTCGATACTGACGTTCTCGATGCGAAACGCGAAGGTCGCCAGCAGCACGAGTATCAGCGCGGCGATCATGACCGCGCCCGCGATCGCCGTAAGCATCATTTTTTTCTTTGAAAGCCGCGTACGCTCGTAATGCTTCCGGATGCGTTCATTCGGCGTGCTCGTTTCATTCGGCATCGTTTCAAATCCCCTTTTATTGCGCGTTCCCGCGATCCGGCCCGGTCTGGCGCGCACAGACGCGCGCACCGAGCGAACGGAGCGTCCCGCAGACGTTCTCGTATCCTCTGTCGATATGCGCCGTGCCGGATACCGTCGTTTTTCCTTCCGCGGCAAGACCGGCGAGCACCAGCGCAAAACCGCCGCGCAGATCGGTCGCCTCGACGTGGGCGCCGGTCAGCCGGTCGACCCCGCGGATCACCGCGCAGCCGCCTTCCAGCCGGATATCTGCGCCGAGCCGGATCAATCCCGGCACGTGCTTATATCTGTTTTCGAAAATCGTTTCCCGCACGATCCCCGTTCCGCGGGCGACGCACATACACGCGGTCAAAGGCGCCTGCAAATCGGTCGGGAAGCCCGGATACGGCATCGTGCGGATATAACGCACCGCGTCAAGGCGCTGCGGCGCGTCGAGCCGGAGCCCGTCGCAGACCTCCGTCACTTCGCAGCCCATCGCCCGGAACACCGGCAGCACCGTGCGCAGATGCTCCGCACGCGCGCCGACGGCGGTCACGCTGCCGGCGGTGATCGCCGCCGCGGCAAGATAAGAGCCTGCGGCGATGCGGTCCGCGATCACGGTATGCTCGCAGCCGGAGAGCCGTTTGCCGCCTTCGATCACGATTTCCGCGCTGCCTGCGCCGCGGATGCGCGCTCCCGCGCAGTTGAGAAACGCCGCGAGGTCCTCGATTTCGGGCTCCCGCGCCGCGTTGAAAATTCTCGTCGTCCCCTTTGCCGCACAGGCGGCAAGCATCACGTTTTCCGTCGCGCCGACCGAAGGGAACGACAGAGATATATCCGCGCCGCGCAGTCCGTCCGGGCAGGTGCAGACGATCATGCCGCCGCCCTCGCGGACCCGGGCGCCCATTTCTCCGAGCGCGCCGAGATGCAGGTCGATCGGCCGCAGGCCGATGTCGCATCCGCCCGGCGCGCAGAGTCTCGCCTCGCCGAACCGCGCCAAAACCGCGCCGAGAAAAATAATCGACGAGCGCATCTCCCGCATCAACGTTTCGGGGATCGGGGCGCCGTTCAGCTCCGTGCTGTCGACCGTCGCCTCGCCGTCGCGGAAGCGTACGCAGCAGCCCAAATACTTCAGGATTTCCAGACTCGCCCGCACGTCGGACAGCGCGGGACAATTGCGGATCTTCGATTCGCCGCGCGTCAGCACCGTTGCCGCAAGAATCGGCAGCGCGCTGTTTTTCGCGCCGCGGATCTCCACCCGTCCGCGCAGCGGGAGCCCGCCGATGATCTCGATTTTGCCGCTCAACAAAAACACCCCTTCACACCGGCCGCCGAAGCGCCGCCCCGCCGGCCGTTCTCACGCTCCATTTTATGTGAACGGAGGCGATATGTGCGTGTTTTCGTTCTGTTTTCGGGCAAAACCGAAGCAATCGGCGCAAAATCGGATATTTACGCTTCCGTCAGTGACAGGATCACGTCGCAGATTTTGCTTTTCGCGTCGTTCAGCGCCATGCGTTTCGCGTTTTTACCGATCGCAATCACTCTTTGCGGGTCGGAAAGCAGCTCCTCGAGCGCTTCCTTCACCGCGTCGGGATTCTGCGTCAGTTCCTTTTCCTCCACGATCATCGCCGCGTCGTTTTTGACGAGCGCCATCGCGTTATGATATTGGTGGTTTTCCGCCACGTTCGGCGAAGGGATCAGGATCGCCGCCTTGCCGAGCGCTTCGATCTCCGCCACGGAAGACGCTCCCGCGCGGGAGATCACGATATCCGCCGCCGCGAGACAGTCGTCCATGTCGTAAATATATTCGCGCACGTCGTAACGTTCGTTCATTTCGTCGATCCCCGCCGCGGCAAGCTTTTCGGGCACGAACGCGCCGTATCTGCCGTAGCCGTGGATAAACCGGATACCGGGAACGTCCCGATAGGCGATCATGATGCCGAGCATCACGTTATTGATCGTTTTCGCGCCGAGGCTGCCGCCCGTGGAAAAAACGAGAATCCGGTTTCCCACGCCGAGCTTTTCTCTTGCCGCAGCGCGATCCGCGTTCAGCACGGAAGCTCTGACGGGAAGCCCCGTAACCACCGGTTCGTTTTTGCACTCGAGGTATTTTTCCGCCTCGGGCGAGGTCAGCAGGACTCTGTCGACCTGTTTCGCCAGCGCCTTGTTCGCAACGCCGGGATAAGCGTTCTGTTCATGGATGACCGTTTTGACGCCGAGCTTATGCGCCTTGCGGATCACGGGCCCGCTGACGTAACCGCCGAAGCCGATCGCGACGTCCGGCGCGAAGGAGCGGATGATCTTCCCCGCCTCGCCCGACGCTTTCACCGTAAGGTATGCGGTTTTGACGTTCGCGAGAATGTTTTTCGGCGTCAGCTTGCGCTGGAATCCGGTGATATCGATGCTTCTGAAATCGAAGCCCGCATCTGGAACGAGCTTCGCCTCCATCTTTTTCTTCGTGCCGACGAACAGGATCTTCGCGTCGGGATAACGCGCGCGCAGCTCCTCCGCAACGGCGATCGCGGGATTGATATGGCCGCCGGTGCCGCCTGCCGCGATGAGAAATTTCATAGAACCATCCTCCGTATAGAATCTGCCGCGCCGTTACCGTGCGGCTCTGGGCGCCGGGTTGCTCTTGGATACCGCAAGCACGATGCCGGACTCAATCAGGTTCGCCAGCAGCGCGGAGCCGCCCGAGCTGAAAAACGGCAGCTCGACGCCGGTCAGCGGCATGACCTCCGTCACGACGGCGACGTTCATCACGACCTGCAGCCCGATATGCGCCATAATGCCGTAAACGATGAATTTCTGGAATTTCGATCTCGATTTCCGCGCGATATTCGCGCACAGACAAAGATAAAGGCCGAAAGCGAACAGCACGAGAAACGCGCCGAAAAAGCCGAATTCCTCGCAAAGGATCGAGAAAATCATATCGTTCTGCGGTTCGGGAACGTAATAATATTTCTGTACGGATTTATTGAATCCGACGCCGAAAAAACCGCCGGAGCCGATCGCGTAAAGGCCGTTATTGACCTGCCAGCGGTTCTGATCGTGGCTGGTGTAATCGTGCGAAAGCCACGCCGAGATACGGCCCTTGGCGTCGAGATATTTGCTGAAAAACTCCGGCGCGTTTTTGTAGATGATAAAAGCGGCGGCAAGACCGATCACGGCGACCGTCAGCACTGCGCCGAAATAGCGGAATTTCACATTGCCTGAGAACATCATGCACATGCCGATCAGCATCATGATGATCATGCCGGAATTATGGTTGCTGAACTTGACGATTCCCGCCGGAAGCAGAATGATCCCGACCAGCGCGAGCATCAGCATCAGGTCCCGCTGCAGAAAGAAATTCACCACTGAGCGGAAGGCTTCGCCGAATACGGTTTTCGCCGGTTTCGAAAACCTCCTGAAACGGATGGGATCGTCCTTCAGAAGCTGATGCTGCCGGTCCGTCAGCACCTTGGCAAGCAGAATGATCAGCGCGACCTTCATGAATTCGGAAGGCTGGAACTGCACCGGACCGAGCTTGAAAATGCGGTGATAGCCCGCCTGCGTATCGCCCGTGAACACGAACGCGGCGAGAAGCAGCGCGATCCCCAGCACGTAAACCGCATACGGGATATATCCCCGAAACGCTTTTTCGATTTTTGCCATATCGATCTGACTGACGACGAACATCAGCACAAGTCCCGCGACGGCAAACAGAAGCTGCGAGCGAAACAGCTTCGTTCCGCTCGCGACGCTGGCGGAGAACATCATGATCAGACCGAAAGTCAGAATGATGATCGTCGTCACCGCAAAGGCCGCGTCAATGTGGCCGGGCTTCAGAATCCAGAGAAAGCTGTCCCGTTCAAACCAGCCTCTGCGCCGTCTTTTCACTTGTTGCTCTCTCATTTTTCATAATCACTCCCTTTTTTCAGCGGACGGCTTCCCCGACGCGCCGTCCGGATTCCCCCAAAACATCGGCTCCGCTTGCGGACCCCACCGAAAGACGGATACCCGATACGAATCAAAGCGGCTCAGCGTGTTCCGAACGCGACGAGAAGGATCGACAGGATCCCGCCCAGCGCGCCTACGCCGGAAAACACGTAACAGATCTTTTTTTCCTTCCATCCGCTCATTTCGAAATGATGATGGATCGGCGCCATTTTAAAGATGCGTTTGCCGTGCGTGATTTTGAAGTAGCCTATCTGGATCACGTCGGAAAGGAATTCGACCGCGTAAATCACGCCCGCCGTCAGAATCAGCCAGGGCATGTCGAGCGCGTAGCAGACGGCGATGGCAGCGCCGCCGAGGAACATGGAGCCGAAGTCCCCCATCATCACCTTCGCGGGATTCCAGTTCCAGATCAGATAGCCGCACAGCGCCCCGACGAGGCAGGCCGAAAACAGGCTCACGCCGAACGCGCCGCGCAGAACGGCGACGATCGCGACCGTCAGGAAGAAAACGCCGCTGACCGAGGCGCACAGGCCGTCGACGCCGTCGGTGAAGTTCACCGCGTTGACCGTGCAGTACATCACGGCAAGGCCGAGGATCAGCGAGAACCAGCCGAGTTCGACGTTCCCGAAGAAAGGCACATAGACGTATGTCGCGCCGCGGGAATACATCGTGCCGAGATAAACGCCCATGATAAGGATCTGCATGACCGATTTCTGCGGGATCGTGAGGCCGAGGTTGCGTTTTTTCACGACCTTGATATAGTCGTCCGCAAAACCGACCATCGCGTACGCCGCCGCCATAATCATGCCGCCGAAGAGCTTGACCTTCGCAGTCGCCGCGTCCACTGCGTCGCCGGCGGCGATATCGCCGCCGAGAAG
>JAFRTA010000324.1 GCA_017427315.1 Clostridia bacterium | reverse complement strand
TATATTTCAGCGTTCTGTCGGTGGTCTCAAAACGAAGCGGCGACCACATGGGAAGGATCTCATTAAAATATCTGGACCGGTATTCCATGTCGGATGTATCATCCGAAACGACAAACGGTCTGATGTCGATACAGGCAATCTTCGGATTCTGATATTTCAACGCATATTGCAGCATTGGGAGAATATGATATACCTGCATGCCGTTGATCGTCAGCGTATACATCGTAACGCCGTAATCGGTATACGCCTGCCCGGGGATCCAAAAGCAATGGATGCCGCTTGTGCCGATGATCACCGCGTCAACGGAATTCTTCTCTATCTTCGTATAGGTATATAACCGGTTGCGCATATGCGCTTTGTCATAATGGAAGATCTGACAAAGGAATGAAACAACGAAAAGAACGCAAAGACTGAAACAGACCAGTCGGATAACCTGATTTTTCTTCATCGTCACTTCCCTCCTTAAAACGCTTGATACAGAAAGCTAGATGCATTGTATCCGCGACCGTATTCGCCGAAAATCAGAACGATCACAAAAAGTGCGATCAGAATGAACCACCTGAACGCGATATTCTGTTTGTTGAGCGAATCGCGGATACGCATACCGTGCTCCTGCAGGATGCTGACGGTGCAGAATATCAGTATTGCGATAAATAAAACGAACATATTCTTTGCGTCAAGACCGAAATCGAAATAATTTCCGTCAAGGCCGAAGAAGAAATTCGGATTGAAGTTCGTAAAAAACGATTTTATGATAAAGCCCAGCGCATGCAGCGACGGAGCCTTGACGATCAATCTCATGATTGACGTGATCAAAAACACCCGCGCCATACAAAACAGCTTATAAGAATAAGCCTGATCATTGATATGCAGCGTTTTTTTGATTTTTTTGAAGAGACCCTCTAACGCAACGGCGGAAGAAATGATGACAGCGTTATATATGCCGTAAAGAAGATATTGGAACGAAGCGCCATGCCAGAGCCCCATCAGGAAGAATACGACAGCGGGGGTAATGACGGAAGGAACCATTTTACCGGCAAACTTGCCCCATTTTTTGTTTGCTTTCTGCGAGAGCTTAAGCACGGGCTTCGAGAGCATTACGGGGTAGAAAACGTAATCGCGCATAAAGTCACCGAGCGTAATATGCCATCTTCTCCAAAATTCGGCAAGAGACTGCGCGTAAAGAGGCCGCTCGAAGTTCAGAGGAAGATCCGTGCCGAGGATCTCAGATACGCCGCGGCTGATATCGATTCCGCCGGAGAAATCGCCGTAAAGATAAATGAAGCCGAAGAAAAGACCGAAGAGGAATTGTGAGCCAGTGAACTGTTCAATATTATCGGATTGATAGATAAAGTTTGAAACAAGCACAGCACGGTCTGCGATCACAAGTTTTTTGAAAAATCCCCAAAGAACCAGCTCCGCGCCGTGCACGAAACGGTCGTAATCGAAATGATGTTCGGCGATAAGCTGTTTCCCTACCTCATCGAAACGGCAGATCGGGCCCTGTACAATATTCGGGAAATAAGAAATAAAAAGCGCTACCTTGAAGAAATTCCGTTCCGGCTCGTATTTGCCGCGCGCCACGTCGAGGATATAGCTAAGCGAAGCGAACGTATAGAACGAGATGCCCAGCGGTACGATCATGCTGACGTGGGGGATGTCGAAACCGACCTTGAGCGCGTCGAGGATCGTGTTCGCGTTGGTAATCGTGACGTTCGTATATTTTACGACCGCAAGTATCGCCAGTTGGATGACGATCGTCGCAACCTGAACTTTTTTGATTTTTGCGCCGGTCTGTTTTTTCAGATCGCGTTTCTCTTCTTTCGAAAGATCGGGATTTGCAAGTATATATCCTTTGTTCCTGTTGCGGATCCGCTGCATCAGCATGGTCGAGCCGTATGTAACGCCGGTCGAAGCGATGATAAAAATGATATGCGGGATGCCGTTAAGAAGGTAAAATACGTAATTGGCGCAAAGCAGTAAGATCCACTGAAATCTTTTATATTTGTTCGGAATCAGATAATAAAGAAAAACTACGACACCGACAAAAAGCAAAAACTTATAAGATGTATAAGTCATAATATGTTCCTATCCTTGAAATCGAAAAATAATTGCCGGACAAGTATGTGCCTGTCCGGCAGGTAACGAGACGATAAATCAGTCCGCGTCGATAAGTCTTTCAACAAGAGCGTTGATCGCTTCAATACTGTTGAAATTCTCAGGAACGATGTCGTTGATCGTGATATCGATATCAAATTCGCTCGTCAGATCGGAAACGATAGCGACGACGTCAAAGCTGTCGATCACGCCGTCGTCGACGAGAGATTTTTGGTTTTCGAAATCAATACCGGGGCAGTTTTCTTTTAAAATAGCAAGAATCTTATCCATACGTCAAATCCTCCAAATATTTTTAATTATTCTATCATGCAGAACAATTTTTGTCAATACTGTAACACACATCGATCTTAATATCAATTGTGCAGATTGACAATACCGAATCTGCTTCCGTAATGTTTCTTGCAGATTACATAAAACAACAAGCCGAGAAGCGTCCAACCGCCTACGATGATCCACTCTTCTTTCGTCATCGTGCAGCCGGAGCCGGGGATGATATACAGAACGACCATCATTCCGGAAAGAACGGTAGCCATGATACCTACGAATCTGTAATGCTTCACCTTGAACGGCCTGTGCATCTCCGGTTCCTTCTTCCGAAGTCTCAGGAAAGACATGGCAACCATACAATACGCCATACAGCACGCAAAGCTCGCGGCGTCGGAAAGCCAGATCAGCATCGTTTTACCGAAGAACGGAGCGGCAAAAGAGAGTAAACCGATCAGCAGAAGCGCGGCTACAGGCGTCTTATGCTTCTTATGAAGAACGGAAAACCGTGCCGGGATCATTCTTGCTTCAGCCATAGCAAAAATCGCTCTGCTGCCGCCGATCAGGAATGAATTCCAGCTCGTGACCACGCCGCAAAGCCCGCCGACGATCAGGACCTTAGCCATAACCGTGCTGTTGAATACCTTTTCCATTGCGGTTGCCGTGACCAGTCCCGAGCCTTCCATCGCGCCTGCGATATCTTTTGAATTCAAAGCATAACCGACCGCAAAAACGACGAGCCCGTAAAAAGCAACGGCGCAGAGAATGGATAGAAGAAGTACGCGCGCCACTTTTTTCAGCGGGATATTGATCTCTTCGGATACCTGCGGAATCACGTCAAAACCGAACAGAAAGAACGGCGCCACGACAGCAACGGAAAGGATACTCTTGACCGATCCGAATCCTTCACCAATAATAACCTGTCCGTCAAGGTTCGACGGCTCGCCGTTGATCGCCGATGCGACAACCAAAGTGACGCCGACGCCTGCGATGATTACGGTCAGGATCGTCTGGAAGACGGAAGCCGCCTTGATTCCGAGAATATTGATCACGATGATCCCGATCGTACACAGGGAAGCAAAGATCAGGCCGGTGAGATATACGTCGGAACCGGCGATCGTATAGAGATACCCCTGAGAAAAAGACGGGAAAATATACTGTATGATCGCCGGCAGGGAGACTGCTTCGTAGCAAACCACACCGATATAACTGAGAATCAGCGCCCATGTGCAGATAAAGGATCCGTTCGGACCGAACGCCTTATAGCTGAAAACGTGCTCACCGCCGACTTTCGGCATGGCAGGGGTCAGTTCGGCATACGTCATCCCGACGAAATAAATCATAATACCGCCGATAATAAAACCGATCAGCGTTCCGATGACGCCGGCGTTCTGGATCCATCTGCCGGAGGATACCACCCAGCCCCATCCAATCATGGCGCCGAAGGCAACGACCAAAATGTCGGTAGCGGACATTACTTTTTTGAATCTTTGGTTTTCCATAAGCATCACTCCTTAACTGACGTAGAAAAACGACAGTTTGTCTGTTAAATGATTTCTCTTATTTTTTCTGCCACCAGAACTCTTTATCGAATTTCCACCCGATCAGTTCTTCAAATTCTTTCAGATTGCCTTTTTGTTCAAACACCTGCCACATAAAATCGCCTTCGAAATTGCCTTCCATAATGCACCAACCGTCGGGAGTCAGCGCAAAATCCCATCCGATGTAATTGACGTCTTCAGGCAAACTTAATGCAAGTTTTTCGGCCAATTCCAAAAGAGAATCCCACATCGGAATCTGGAATCCGATAAAAGGTACGCCAGTCGTCGGATGAGAGCTGAAAGCCTCTCCGGCTTCATTAAAGCCCTGCGTGCGGATGATGCCTGTCGCGGGATCGATTCCTACGTCAAGGCCTCCGAACGTGGCGGAAGCAATAAAATCGCCGGAAACGCCCGTCTTGATCCAGGGATGATAGAAATGAACCTTGCCGTTTACGCGAACGGTCGGCAGTCTGATGCCGTTCACGGAATCCGGATGAATAGAAGCCAGCTTCTCATGCTGAGGAATAAGCTCTTCTACGACTACCGCCGTGGTACGGCCCCACCAGTTCTCCTCTTTATGCTTCTTTCCGTTTTCGAGCATATCGTTAAATACTTTCTCAATATCTGACATATCTGTAATGTCAACGCGATATACTCCGATCGCAAAGGCCAATCCGCAGGGTTTGACGACAAACGATTTGTGCCTGGAAACAAAATCGCGGAATACATCATAATCCTCAGGGCCGTTCACACGGATAACTTCCCGGTGATAGTGTTCCTTGAACATGGTATATGCTTCATATTTGTCCTCAAACATATGTTTCTTTGCGGGATTGTTAATATGATATAAATATATGGTCTTCTTGCGGAAGGTCATATATTCACATTTCTCTTCATGCGATTTATTATCAAAGTCGAGATAAAAATCTTCGTCGGTGTTGTTTCCGTATACCCAATAGTTATATAAAGATCTGTACGCTCTCTTCTCTTTTTCTTCAGCAGACGCATCCGGCATGAATTTGTCAATGCTTTGATTGCATCTGTTTAAAATAATATCAGCAAATTTTCCGCCCATTTCAGCTAAAAGAGCTTTGCCGATTTTTTCCATTTCTTCTTTGTTTTCGGTAATTTTAATGCTATCCAAAATAATCTTCCTTTCACTATTTAATAAAAAAATTCAACAATTATAATATCATGCAAATGATTAAATGTCAAGCGAATAAGTCTTATATTGAAAATATGAATTGAATTTCAATGAATTGAAAACAGCGTCTGCAAAAACAAACAGACGCTGAAATATACCGGAATCGGAAAATTTTATACTGTGTTTATCCATTCGCAAATATCCGCCATGACATCATCCTTGTTCAGTTCGTTCAGAATTTCGTGGCGGCAGTCGGGATAGAGCTTCGTCGTGACATTCTCGTGCCCGGTTTCGGCGAGTTTCGCGCTGACGGCTTCGATGCCTTTTGACAGATCGCCGACAGGATCCATTGCACCGCTGATCAGAAGTATTTTTAACTCCTTCGGCAGCGTCGCGTACCATTCGTCCGTATTTGACAGCACGTTCAGCTTGACAAGGTCGATCATGCCCTGCGTGGTAAAGAGGAATCCGCAGTAAGGGTCTGCGATATATTTGTCTACGATCGCCGTGTCGCGCGTGAGCCAGTCAAAAGCGGTGCGGTGCTCAAAAGGTTTGCTGTATGCGGAAAAACTGAGCTTGTCGAGCAACTTGCTCTTATGCTTCTTTCCGCAGGCTTTGGCGATCACCCCCGCAAGCTTTTCACCCGTTGCGGCAAGAGGATTCGGTCCGCCGGTGCCCATATAGATCGCGCCGTCGAAGCCGTCCTCGGGATGCGCGGCGGTATACATGCGGCAGATGAAAGAGCCCATCGAGTGTCCCATGACGATCAGCCTTTTGTCGGGATTTTCTTCTTTCGCTTTCAGCACGTTCGTGCGAAGATCGGCGATCAGGCCTTTCCAGCCGTCCTTTTCACCGAACCAGCCGGTATCGGCAAACTCTTTATTTGACTTGCCGTGGTTCGCCATATCGTGCATATATACCGCGACGCCGTTTGACGTGAGGAATTCGATAAAACCGAGATAGCGGTCCCGGTGCTCCGCCATGCCGTGATTGATAACAAGCACGGTGTCGAAAGAGCCGTCGTCGGGCAGATACGAGCTTGCGGATATTTCACATACGCCGGTTGCGGAAGGGTAAGAAAAATCGTATGTTTTCATAAAATCCACTCCTTTGAGATCGATTATACACGATAGATTCCGATTACGCAATACGTTGCGTGAATTTTTGCGGGTTTGCGAATCCCGTTTTTCCTGCGCAGATTGACTTTTCCGGACGGGAGTTGTATGATGAAAGAGCAATACCGTTCATCGCGGGGGGAGTGTTATCTGTGAAAATTCAGAATATGGAGCCGGACGTATGCGCTTATGAGATTTTTCCGTGCGTTGCGCTGCGCGGTGCGCCGACTGCGTTTACGGCGCGCGGTCTCGGCTCGGAATCCGCTCTGACGCCCGGACGGATATACCGCCTGCGCATCATCGGGCAGGAGGAGAACAATTCTTCTCTGCTGCTCGATATCAGCGACTGGACGAAATATCCGGGCTGTGACGCGGCGGCGGACGCGGAAGGCGTCCTGCATTTTTCGTATACCTTTACGCGGGAGCAGATTTATTCGATCCGTCTCGCGGAGCAGGGCGGGGACGGAGCGTGGAAGCCGATTGGCGAGTTCCGTATCTTCTGCGCCGAAGAGGACCTTTATTACAGAACGCCGCTGCGGGGCAATACGCACTGCCACGTCTGTCCGTCGGTCGACGGGCATGAGGACCCGTTCCTCGCCGCCGCGATATACCGCAAAGCGGGTTATGATTTTCTCGCGATTACCGACCATCACCTGATCGACGGTTCAAAGCAGGCAATCGCAAGCGCAGAGCGCGTGCCGAACGACCTGCTGCTGTTTTACGGTGAGGAAGTGCACGTACCGAACGCGTATATTCACGCCGTGAACGTCGGCGCGGTATTCCCCGGCGGGATCGGTCTTGACCGCTGGTATCACGAGAACGAAGAAAAATGTCTGCAAGAAGTGCGTAAAATTGCCGACGAGTCGGCGGACCTGCCGGAAGGCGTGGAGCCGATGGATTTCGCGTTCCGCAAATGGATCGCCGACCGCATCCATGAGCGCGGGGGGGCGGCGATCCTGGCGCATCCGTTCTGGGAATGGGACGCGCATAATACCCGCGACGACGTGTTCCGTTTCTTCGCGGAAAAAAAGATATACGACGCCGCGGAGATCCTGCACGGGCAGGAGCCCGGCTGCCGGGACGCGGCGCTGCAGCTCGCTTTCTGGAACGATATGCGCGCGCAGGGCATATATATTTCTCCGCTCGGCGCCGACGACGCGCACCGCCGCAATTTCCGGTGGGATTACGACAGCAGCTTCAACGAGGTATGGTCCGTCGTATTTGCGAAAGAGTCGTCCTTCAAAGGCTTTGCCGAGGCGTTGCGGAGCGGGTATACCGCTGCCGTCGAAACGTATGAGGACGCACCGGAGCACTTTGCCGCGACGTACCGTCTGACGAAATACGTCTGTTTCCTGCTCGACCGGTACTATCCGTTCCATGACGAGCTCTGTTTTGAAGAAGGAAGGCTGATGCGCGAAGCGTATCTCGGCGACGCTGAAGCGCTTCTTCTGCTGCAGCGTCTTCGCGGAAGGGTGCGACGCTTCAACAGAATGTTTTTCGGCAGGGAAGACGGGGAGCGCGGATGATGCTGACCTTTATCCATACTTATACGGCGGAATCTTTCCCGGGACTGCGGGAAAGCGGCCTCTGGCGCGACGGAGACGGGCTGAAACTGATGCACAAGCCGGAGTACCTTCCGCCGCATGATTTCAATTATTCCGCCGCCGTCGGGTCGCCCCTTGAAAAGCTGCTCCGGGAGCTTGATTGTCCGTTCTATATCGACCGGCTTCAGGGCGGGATCGGATTTACGCGCGATTATCCCTATGACCGTGCTCTGACGGCGCATTACCGCGCTATGCTCGGGGAAAAATTCCTCGGCTTTCAAATGCACGAATGGGCGTCCAATCTGCGCAGCGACGAAAAACGGATTCGCGAATTATTCGAAAAAGAGAAGCTTGATGAAAAATCTCCCGAAGCGCGCCGCCGTTTATGGGAAGGCGTCAACAGGGGAGCACTTTCGCTTTTTCTGGAAGCCTATTCTCCGGCGGCGTGGGAGAAACTGCTGCCCTCGGAAAACCTTGCGGAGTTTCTGCACGGCGCGGAAGCGCTTTACGCTTTGCGCGCGCGTGAGACGGAAGGACTGCTGTTTCCTGCGGACAGTTATTATATGGCGCCGCAGATTGAGATTGAAAACGGCGCGGGACTTCTGTTGCCGGAGGTCGGCTGGCAGATACCGAACCTGCGCTTTCAGATTGCGTTTACGCGCGGTATGGCGAATGCCGCGGGGATTCCCTGGGGGATTTATTTCGAATGCTGGCAGAATACGAGGAATTCCGGTTTTACAATCCCGTTCTCGCTGCGGGAAGGACAGGATGAGTGGCTTGAAGACCAGCTTCACTGCGGAAACGGATGCCAACTGCCGCCCCAGCGCCGTGAGCACGGCGGCGTCTCTTTATCGCTTGCTGCACGGGCATGGCGTTTCGCGCTGTTTTCCGGCGCACGTTTTTTCGGCGAAGAATACGGCGTATGCAATACGTTCCGTGAGCTTCGCGATTTCACGTTAAGTCCTTACGGCGAAATGAAAAAGGACTTTTTGCGGTTCGCTGAAACGTTTGATGACCTCGGAGAGCCGTTCGTTCCCATTGCCGCCGTTCTGCCGAAGGAGATGCGGATTGTGGATATCTGCTTCGGCGGCGACTGTCTCGGATATCCTTTCACCGATTCCGCATGTCCTCTCCCGCCGGAAAAAATGCGGGAATTTATTGCTTGCATCGAGAAAATATTCGGCGTGCGGGGCAAACTCGGTAATTACGGACATGTGCTGAAAACAGGCGGACTTCCCGCCGTATGCGACGTGATATATGAGGATATGCCGGAAGCGATGAATCGATACGATTATCTCATGGATTTGACGGGAAAGGATAATCTCTCCGCCGGTTTCCATAACGTCGTTACCGCCCGGGAAGCAAAAACGATTCTGTCGGATATGCTTCCGTTCATCACCGACGAAAGATTATTATGCGCATACAATCGAAGCAAAAGCGGCTGGTTCGCGCTGATTATGAACAACGACGGTATTCTGCACGACGGCTTTGCCGCAGATGTCCTGCTTCCCGAAGCGACGGTTGACGCGCCCCTTCGGTTCGCGCGGGAAAACCGTTCCCTGCGGAAACTGGCCGGAACGGGCGAGCTGTATTCCGTCGGTGAATCTGCCGCCGTTTCGATGAAAGCCGGAGAATGGCTTTTGCTGGCGGTGAACTGAACCGAAAACATCAAAAACAATCTGCTTTCTCTCCGAAAAAGAAAGCAGATTTTTTTTACGGATATTTACTCCGTTTCTTCATAACCCGATTCAATATCGGTGATTTTTTCGGCGAATGCGGAGCGTCTCTCGTTCAGCTCGACGTACATCTTGTCGCGCGTCGCTTTGTCGATCTTGTATGCGAACATGGGAAGGATGGTAAGGATCGAAAGGACCGCGGGGAAAATCGTGCACATGGCGAAAATGTATTTCTGCGTTCTTTCCGGCTGCGGGCGCATTTCGGGATAAGCAGTCGGGTCGTAGCCGATCCAGAGCTTGAGCTTCGGCGTGATGATATTGTTCAGCCGAGCCGGGATCTTGCACAGGATCGTGCTCGCCACGGAGAGGGTCGCTTCGTTCCGGAAGCCGGTTTTCCACTCGATATAGTCGTTGCACTCGTTGCGTATTTCGTCGCCGGAAATGCTCGTGATACCCTGGAAGGAGGCGAATACGATTTCCCATAAAGCGGTGATCGGCAGCATCGGGATTCTGTTCTGGAAGAAACGCTTTCCTTCTTTATCCTTGAACAGCATGCCATATAGATAGACCGGGATATAACACATCTTCGGAACGGTGTGCCCGAGCATATAAAGCGTTTTCGTCGAATACTTCGAGGCGAGTTTGTTGTATTTTGAAAAGCCGAGGGGCTGGAACACGACAGACGGGATGCCGGCAAAGGTCTCAAACGTCGTCATAAACAAGACCCAGCGATAATAGTTGTTCGTGTGAATGCCGGTATTGAACGAACCGAGCGCGTTTGAAAACATATACATCAGAATCGGTTTATTCGAGAAAACGACGCGCAGACTGTCGCGGATGCGCGGGATCTCGATGCTCTGGTGCACTCTTTCCTTTGCGACTGTGGAATACCACATCACGACAAGCCCGGCGACGATGCCGGTGAAAGGCCCGAGTATCACGAGCGTCCATTTGATCATATCGGCGCTCGTCCTGCCGGGCTTCGCTTTGATCAGGCCGTTCGTGATAAAGTCAAGCAAAAATTCAATGATGGTGTTTGGCAGTCCGGCGTAGAAAAGATTGCAGTATTTGGTGACCGCGAGAAGACGCCGCCTGTCGGACGGATACGGCGTTATCGTGGAAAGATAGCCGGACGTCGCGACGGCTTTGAAGTTGCCGACGGTTTCCATCAGAAGCTCGAGAACGATATACGCGATGAATTTCGGGATGTAATCGGGATTCGCAACGTGTTCCGCCGAGAAAAACAGCGGCAGAAGCCAATAAAGGCTGACGAGAATTGCGAACGGCAGACCGGTAAAGAAAAAGTAAGGAACGAATTTTCCCCAACGGGTACGCGTTTTTTCGATGATGCCGCCGATGATGATGTCGTCGACGACGTCCCAGATGCCGGCGAAGGTGTTGAACAGCGACTGCTTGTTCAGGCCGATTTGAAGAATACTGTCAACGAAAAGTTCCTTCTGACCGTCTATGTTGAAACCTGCGCTTCCGTCGAAGAACATGTAACCGATGGTTTCCTTGCGTGAGACGACGCGGCGGTCGACCTTGGTCATCTTTCGCAGGTGGCGTACGACCTCTTCGTCGCTGCCGTGCGCGGCGATATCCAACGCCTGCTGTTTATTGTTCTTGTTCATGCCGTCTCATCTCCTTTCGTTTCTTCCGCAAGCTCAAGATCCTGCTCATACTCAAGTTCGGCGAGCGCAATGAGCATCTTGCGCTGGATCTCTTCCTTGCTCATACCCTGTTCGATATAACTGTAATACTCTTCGCTCGGCAGACCGCCGATATAAGTAGGCGTATATCGGATCTCAAAGCCGTTTCTTCGGATCAGGATCTGATTCGCGAGCTGAACGCCCAACAGCGCCAGCAGGACGAACATACCGGCGCCGACGGATGAAGTGATGTTCCCGTCCTCGTTCCGCGCGATCGAGCCGTCCGCAACGGCTGCTTCCAGTCTTTCCGCAGGACCTGCAAGCTCCGAGACGTCCACGAGTCCCGCCTGCGCTTTTTTGATCGACGCGACCGCCGACGCGCATTTTAAAAGGGTTTCGTTTTTGATGTCTTCTTCCGCCTTGTCTTCGCCGGTCGGCATCTTCGTGTCGACGATCGGCTCGCCCCGCGTAAGCTTTTCGAGATACTCCTGACCGGTCTTTACGGCGTTTTCGAGATCGGCATAGGAATTCTCCGAATACTCTGAGTTGTTTTTGATCGGGGAAGCGAATCTGACCGCGGTCTCAAGATCGTTATACTGGCTGACCGCCTTCGCGATCGCGACCGAGGCTTCGGAGAGCTTGCCCGGTTTCACATTTTCCTGCGATAGAAGAGCTCTGCCGTCGTCGATGGCTTTGGAAAGAGCATCCAGCTCCTCCTGGGTATAACCGCGATCCTGCGCGGCTGCGGCGGCGTCCTCGCCGTTTGCGATTGCGCGTTCCAGCACATGCGTATTGACGCCTTCCGTATGAAAGACGCTGCCGATCTTTCCCGTGAGTTTGTCGACGTTTTTCTGACTGCCTTGCCTGAGCGAGTATTCCGTTTCGATCAGCAGCAGCGCCGCATAGCTTTTCGCCGGTTTTGCCGTAAACATAAACAGGCTTACGACCGATGCGAGCGCGACGATGATGGAAACGCAGGAATATACGACGTTTCTCGTAAGGCCTTTTTTGGTTCCCGCAGCGACCTGAGAGATCGCGAAAGCGAGCGCAAGCACGGCGAGAAGCAGGATCAGAATCACTGCAATCACGAGCGGCGATATCAGCCCGAATACCTTGCCTAAATCGCTGTTTGTCATAAAACTGATGATCCCGACGATATTATAATGCGATTTCTGTCCGTTGACCGTGACGCTGAAGACGGGGATCAGCAGCGCGAGCAGCGGGAGGAAAAACAGGATCAGACGCAACCTGCCTTTATTCGTTCCGATCGTCGAAGCCTTTGCCCGGTCGATCTTCGGCTGGAACGCCGCATGTTCCTTTTCGGCTTTTTCCGATTCGTCAAGAAGGCGCTGGTTGGAGTCAAAATAGATCAGGTTGGTTTTGCAGTCGGGACATTCCGGCCGCCAATCGTAAAGGTGCAGCTTTCTTCCGCATTGCGGACAGGTCGCCATCATGATTCCTCCTTTTCGCAGTTGTCAAGCGTTTTTTTGATTCGTTTACAGGTTGCGGCGATCACGTCGCCCGTATTTATCCCGCAGGAATTCGTTTCGTGGTAATGGTTTCTGCCGAAACGGTCGGTCGCCCGGTTCAGGAAAGGCATTCTGCCGTCGAGAACGAAGTCGTTGCGCGCAAGCGCGTATCCCGCCATATCGTTCGTTACGCCGAAAACCGCGATGTTCTCATCATCAAAGATCTCGGCAAGCGGCGTCGGGTTAATGTCCGACGGTTCTCCCGTGGAGGATGTCTCGGCGCCCTCGTAACCGCCGCTCCACACAAGCTCCTGGAACATCTCGCCTGGCATGGTCAAAATCTGTACGCCGCCGATGTTGAAATACGTGATTTCGGAAATGAAGCCGGTCCCGGTCCCGGAATCGGCAGCGCACCTGCGCGCGTTGAACACGTGCAGCGTATGCGCAAAGGAGAGCACGATATTGTCGAGCGGCATAACGAATTCCTGCGCGACAACGGTAACGGAAGCGCTGAGCTCCCTTTCGTTGGAAATCTCAAAGGCTTTTTTGCCGAGCAGCATACCGCCGAGGATCGTCCGTTCCGTATTGTCTTTTGCGACTTCTCCGATATCCGTCGCGCCGATTGCCGAGACGGCGAACAGGACGTTGACTTTTTGCCGTCTGTTGATTTCGCGGCGCATATAGCAGGGATAATCCGCGCTGATGCGTTTGTTTTTCCCGCCGAGCGTGTTCGGATGGGCGGGAAAATTCAGGTACCAGGTTTCTTCACTGCCGTCGTCCGGCACAAAACGGAACCGGTGCAGTACGGCTTTCGAAAAATACGGCTGCCGCCAACGGTGCGAAAGCTCAGGCGCATCGATAAAACCGTAATACAACGCGCCGCTTTTGCGATTACGGTATGCTTCTTCGCAAAGCTCTTTTATCGTGCTTTTGAGAAAACGCATATACGCTTTATCCTTGCCGGATTTCGGCAAAACGCCCCAATAACCCATCGTGTCGACGCCGGCGTGGGTATGCGTGCAGCTTATCGTTACGTTAATACAGTCGGATTGTCTGCAGAACGGCTTGAGTTCATTCCGAATCTCCTGAATCTCGTATCCGGTTAAACCGATTAGATCAAGGCTTAACAGCATGACGCCCGAGTCGCCCGGACAGCCGAGCCACATTGCGTTTGCGGTAAGCGGGTCAAGAAAATCATTGATTCGTTTTGCGATACCGTAACCGGCCATCCAATACGGATGTTTTTTGTAATTGTACGGGGTTATGTCTCGCGTCGCAAAACCGACGCGGAACGCCCGGCTTTGCGAATCTCCGATTGTGATCTTCGGCGCGTCGGGTATTTCCGGAACGGGGCCGTCTGCGATTTTTCCGGCTTTTTTGAGCGTAAAATCGCGTGCGAGAGAAAACAGCGCGTCTGCGGGCCTCATGTCGTCACCTCTTGTCTTTTCATTATTCTGATTATACTTTTTTATTGTGGCAAAGTCAAGAAATATGTATATTCCTCTCCGGAAATCGGAAAGCAGGCAAAATATGAAACAGGCGGGAATACGCGTTCCCGCCTGTTTCAGTTCATTCCCGCCTGTTTCAGCTCATTTCGACCAGCACAGCCTCTTCGGGAGAAAAGTAATCTTCCGTGCTGCTGCTGACACCCGCGGCTTTATAGGCTTTTTCAAAAGATATTTCTTCGATATTGCTTAAATAAACAAAGGTCGAATCAACGGCGGCGTTCGGCATCCGTCCTTTGATCTCGAGGCGGTATTTATAAATTATGCCGTCGCACATCCACGTGCCGTCGTTCATTTCGTAATATGTTTTTATATTGCCGTCGAAAGCGGCTTTTGTGCCCGCGTTCGTCGTTTCGCTTTCTTCGGGATCGCCTTGATAAATTTCCCTGTGGCGGAATTCGATCGTGTCGGTGATTTCCGCGTTGCCCTCCGGATCGGCGTATACGGTAACGATCGCGTATCCGCATTCGGGATCCGGCACGGCGGGTCTCGATCCGCAGATGATGCGGTAATTGGTGCCTGCGACGATCTGCGTCGCAAGAAGCGCGACAGGCGTATATCCCGCACCCGTGAGCGTTTCGGTCGCTTTTTCAAACGCCGTCCTTGCGTCGTCCGTCATTTCGAGCGATTCGTTTTCACTCCAGCCGCCTGCGACGTTGTTGTCGGCGTACTGTGCGTCCGCTTCGCTGTCGACGATCTCGGTCATCTCGGCGTTCCCTTCCGGATCCTCGTAGATGTATGCGATCGAATAGGTCGTTTTTGCATCGGTGTCTGCGCTGACAGGCGGTCTTTTGCAAAGAACGCAGTGATTCATACCCGCAACGACCTGACTGGCAAGATACGCGACAGGCGTATAAACGACTCCGTCCAGTTTTGCGACCGCCTGTTCAAAGACCTGTTTGAGATCGTCGGTGATGACCGGCGAGGCGGCTGTCGTCCAGCCGCCGACGATCTCCCCGCCGCTTTCGATATCGCCTGTGTTTTCGTTTCCATTTTGTTTGTTTTGTTTGCCGCAGCCTGAAAAAACAATGAAGCATGCCGCAATCAGAGATAGAATTAGAACGATTGAGAATACTTTTTTCATTTTAAACACCTCGATTATAAGACGCAGAACATAATGAAAGTGTTGCATTTGTTTTCGGCAATCTGTTATTCGACGCTGAAATATGCCTTTGCGTCAGCGAATGCTTCTTCCGTCAATCGGCTAACCGTTCCGTCCTCACGTACATTTTCGAGCATTTTCGCAACTTTGTTACTCACTCCGTTCGTAATTAGTTTTGGTTTTGGTATAAGTTCTGGTATAATTCAAAGAAAAAAGCCTTGAAAACCCAGTGTTTTCAAGGCTTTCGGATGGTACGAGTGTTTATAACGGACTTGATTAAAACACCCGATTGCCAAAGGCCTTGTCGGTACATATTCAAATTTCCGATCTTATTATAACACGTCATCTATAAATAGACAAGATAAAAATATCATTTCGCACATTCGACGGACCTTCTTTTATTTGGTAAACTGAAACAACCAAATACAGGATACCGTCTTTTTTA
Source organism: Clostridia bacterium (assembly GCA_017427315.1). Lineage (GTDB taxonomy): Bacteria > Bacillota > Clostridia > Oscillospirales > Acutalibacteraceae > RGIG2774. Next base: position 1,769 of record JAFRTA010000324.1, on the reverse strand, counting down.
TTCCGTCCGGCAGAAGGATATGAAGAGAAGGCGTTCTTCAAGCAAATGACTGAACTGCTCAAAAAACTGTTTCAATTCGGCAGTAAAAACTGAGAAGTGATTCGCCGGTATGCGCTGAACGATCTTTCCAACCAAATAACGGATTTTAAGACACACCTGCGGATTTTTAAAGGCCTCTGTACAAAAACAGGGCCCTTTCTTTTTTTCGGATTTCAGCCTGAGGTTTTTTCTCTTCTGTATTTTGCCGGGGTGACGCCGTATTTTTCCTTGAAATCCTTGATAAAGCGGACGGTATCGTTATACCCGACGCGTTCGCAGACATCGGCCAGCTTGATCGCGGGGGTCGTGCGCAGGATCTCTTCGGCGCGGGAGAGGCGCAGCGTTCGCATGAGAGAAGTAAAGGTCTGGCCGGTCTTTTCGCTGATCAGCGCGGGGAGATAGGACTCGTTATAATGGAATTCCTCGGCAAGGCTTTTCATGGTGACCGTTCTGAAATTGTCGAACACATAGTTTGCCAGCCGGATCAGCCGCGGATCCCCGCCGGCGCCGATCTGCAGATAGCGGACGTCGTCGAAGAAGTTCTGCAGCAGGTAAAGGATGAGGGAAGAAAAGAGGAAGGTCATCATTTCCGTGCAATAGGAGGCGTTCGCGGACTGCTGGGCATAGATCGAAAGCAGGGTGTGCAGAACGAAGGGATCGTCCCCGCAGGCGAAAAGCAGGGGCGTTGTGAACACCGCGACGTTCGGCAGATGCAGGTCAAAGAAGGCGCTGCGTTTCATTTTGATCGTCATGCACAGGCAGTCTTCCGGCACGGTGACGATATGCTTCGCACCGGGAGAGACGACGACGAAATCCCCGCGCTCCTGCAAAAACCGCTGGGCGTTGATCGTATGCTCGCACGCGCCCTCGACCACGTAGGTGAACTCCACAAAGTCGTGGCTGTGCTCGGGGATATAGATATACCGCAATATTTTATCGATCTCCAGATCTGTTCCCTCCGGGAAGAAATCCTGCTCCAGAAGCTGCGAGCCGCTGTAGCCGTAAGAAAACGAGATTAAAAGCCGATAATGCATCAGATCGCCGTGCGAGGCGAGGTATTTTTTGCCCTGCCGTTCCACGTCGCTGAGGGCTTTCAGCTCATCGATCAACTGCTTATGGGTCATTTCTTCACCGCCTTTTTCGTCAAAATATATAATAAACCAAAAGAACCTAAAAATCAACCTGTTTATTTGCCAAAATAAAGGTCTGTTTTTAGGTCTTTCTTTTTGGTATCATAATATCATGAAAAAAGAAAAGTTCCGCCAAAGAGGAAAGACGAATGAAAAAAACGCCGAAAATGCCGGAGGGCTGATATGGGAAAGCTTCTGAACGATCTGAAATGCACGCTGATACAAAAGGCGGTCTACGCAAAGGTATATAAAGGGCACAAGCCCAACGAATGGGAGCCGTGGAATACGCCGGAAGTAAAGACGCTGAAAAACGGCACGGTCTGCCGCAGCGACGTGAAATACGGCGAGACTTATCCCAACAGCTTTGCCGATGTCTGGTACCCCGACGGCAGCACAGAAAAACGGCCCGTGGTGGTTTACTTCCACGGCGGCGGCTTCATCTTCGGAAACAAGTCCTCCGGCGACCCGATGCAGACCGGTTCGGGCGGCGTCGGAAAGCTGGAAGCGATCGTCAAAGCGGGATTTATCCTGGTCAACGCCGATTACGCACTGGCGCCGCAGTACCGCTTCCCCGCGCAGATCCGGCAGTGCGACGAGCTG
>JAFRTA010000323.1 GCA_017427315.1 Clostridia bacterium | reverse complement strand
TTAATATATTATATTGATTTTTTTTATCCTTTATGCTATAATAGAAAAGCTATCGTCCGTAAATATTATTTTTTGAAAGGCTGTTTCAAAATGGACTCTTTTAACGATATTTTCATGCAGGTGCTCGACCTTTGCAAAAACGATCCTTCGCTCGCCGAAGCAACCTTCAACCTGTTTTTCTCCGACCTGTCTCCCGTGGATTTCGATATGGTGACCGGCGAGGTCACGCTCTCCTCTCCGTCCGGTTTCAAACAGAAGCTCGTGCAGCAGAAATACGCGTCCATGCTCGCCGAAAAATTCCGTCAGATCCTCGGTTTCGACGTCAGTATCGAAATCGTTCAGAAAAACGAAGACGAGTTCGAGCCGGAAACCGCGGATTTTTCCGCCGATACCAGCGCGGATTTCACCTTCGACAATTTCGTCGTCGGCTCCGGCAATCAGTTCGCTTACGCCGCCTGTCAGCGCGTCGCCGCGTCTCCCGGCACGGTCTATAACCCGCTGTTCATTTACGGCCGTTCCGGGCTCGGAAAAACGCATCTTCTTCTGGCAATCCAGAACGAGATTCTGCGCACCAATCCCAACGCCTCGATCCTCTACACGACAAGTGAGAATTTTTCCAACGATATGGTTTATTTCCTCGCGCAGAAGAATATGGAGGAGTTTCATAACAAATACCGCAAAAACGACGTTCTTTTGATCGACGACGTGCAGTTCCTTCAGAATAAAATGGGATTTCAGGAGGAGTTTTTTCATACGTTCAACGCGCTGACGCAGGTCAACCATCAGATCATCATCACGTCCGACCGTCCGCCGAAAGAGATCGATACGCTCACCGAGCGTCTGCGCGGCCGTTTCGAAAGCGGCCTGCTGGCGGATATCCAACCGCCGGATATCGAAACGAGAACGGCGATCGTCAAGAAAAAAGCGCAGCAATACGGGCTGAATATCCCGACTTCCGTCGCCGAATTCATCGCAAATAAACTGAAAAGCAACATCCGTCAGCTCGAGGGAGCGGTCAAAAAGCTCTCCGCCATGTCGACCCTGACCGGAAAAGACGGCGAAGTCACGCCCGAAATGGCGGAAAACGCAGTGCGCGACGTTCAGACCGACAGTCTCCCCCCCGCCGTCCGCACCGAGAAAATCATCGAATACATCGCAAAATATTTCGGCGTATCCGTCGAAGATATCCTTTCCAACAAACGCAACGCCTCCGTCGCGCTCGCCCGTCAGGTCTCCGCCTACGCGCTGACCGAGATCACAGGTCAGACGCTCGACGGCATCGGGCAGGCACTCGGCGGCAAGAACCACTCCACGATTCATTATTCAATCGGCCTGGTAAAGCAGAAAATGCAGGATGATCCCGATTTCAAAAACACCGTCTTTGAAATCCTCAACAATCTGCAGGAATAATCATACGGCAATCGCCGTATATACACCGCATACCGTGAATATACACTCAACAAGTTTTTATTTTTCGACAGCGGGTTTTCAACAGTTTTAAAAATTTTCCGTATCGGAAAATAATTACAGACAGCCGTGCACGGTTTTTCGACAGGAGCGCTTGTCCGTTTTTTCCAGCGCCTGCTTGAAAAAACAAAGTTTTCCAAACGTTCGACGGTCTCTAATACTACTACGAAATATAACATTATTCTGATGGGAGAGAAAACCATGAAAATTATCTGCGATACCTCCGCGATCAACGAAGTCTGTTCCAATCTGCAAAGAGCGGTTTCCCCGAAATCCGTGAATCCCGCGCTTGAGGGAATCTGTATCCGGGCCACGCAGCGCGGCATCGAGTTTTTCGGCTACGACGGCGAGGTCGGCATCTCCACCGTGTTATCGGCGGAATCGTCGGCGGAAGGAGGCGTCGTAATCAACGCGAAGATTCTGTGCGATATTCTCCGCAACCTTCCCGAAGATAAAATGACGCTGGAGGTCGACGAGAAAAACAGATGCACGATCTCCAGCGGCAGAAGAAATTATACCATCATGGGCATCAGGGAGGATAATTATCCCGAGCTGCCTTACGTTATGGGCGGCGAACCGATCGTCCTGCCGCAGAAGATTGTGAAGGATATGATACGCCAGGTCATATTTGCGGTTTCTCTCGACGAGAGCAAGACCGTGCACAAGGGCGTCAAATTCGAGCTCAAAGAGGGTGTAATCACGCTCGCCGCGCTGGACGGGTACCGTCTTGCGGTCCGCCGCGAGCCGATCGAATATAAAGGCGAGCCCGTGTCGTTTATCGTTCCGCCGAAAACGCTCGGAGAGCTCATGAAACTGATCAGCAACGACGAGGGCTTCGTTTCCGTCAACCTCGATAAAAACAAGATCGTGTTTACGCTGAACGGCTATAACATCGTTTCCGGACTGTATGAAGGCGATTTTATCGATTATAAAAGAACGATCCCGCAGACGTTCGCAACGGAAATCCTTGCCGATACGCAGGCGATGAACGAAAGCATCGAGGGAACGGCGGTTCTGATTACGGAACGGTTCAGAACGCCGATTAAATGTGAAATCGACGCGGAAAACAACGAAATCAGATTCACAAGCTCGACGGCGCAGGGCTGCGCGACCGACGAAATCTCGGCGCAAATCGAAGGCAAAAGCTCCGTCAAAGGCTTCAACAGCCGCTATTTTACCGAAGCGCTCCGCGCGGTCGAGACCGACCGGATTCTGATCAAAATGAATCCTTCGCCGGTCGACCCCGCCTGCATATATCCGACAGAGGGCGACAAATTCTTCTATATGATACTTCCCGTGAGGCTGCCCGATGAGCAGTAAGGTCGTGAAAGTCACCGCGAAAGCGGCGGCGATGGAGAAAAAAGATCTGAAGATCCGTACGGAATTTATCAAGCTCGACGCGGCGCTGAAATTCGCGGGCGAGGCCGGCACGGGCGGCGAGGCGAAAATGATGATCGCGGAAGGTAAGGTCTTCGTCAACGGAGAAAAATGCGCCGAACGCGGGAAAAAACTGTATCCGGGCGACGTCCTGCGGTTCGGCAGGTCGGAATACAAGCTCGTAAAAGAGGACTGATATGGTCATCCGGAAACTTGCGCTGAAGAATTACCGCAACATCGAAGAGACGGAGTTTTTCCCCTGTGAGGAAGTGAATATCGTTTACGGCGAGAACGCGCAGGGAAAAACGAATATCATTGAGGCGGTCTGGCTGTTTACGGGCTGCAAAAGCTTTCGCGGCGCGAAGGATAAAGAGCTCGTGCGTTTCGGCGAGGAAAAAAGCGAGCTTTCGCTTGATTATTTCACCGCAGGCGCTTCCGCGTCGGCAGCCCTTGAAATCACGAACAGGCGAAAAGCGTTTTCCGGCGGCGTCCCGCTCGCTTCTCCTGTCGGGCTGATGGGGGAATTCACCGCGGTGGTGTTTTCGCCCGCGCACCTCGGCCTTGTGAAAAACGGTCCCGCCGAACGCAGAAAGTTCCTCGATACGGCGATTTGTCAAATCAAGCCTTCTTACACGGCGGCGCTGCGGGATTACGCAAGGGCGCTGGAGCAGAGAAATTCACTGCTGAAGGATATTCCGTACCACGGCGAGCTGCTCGACACGCTCGACGTATGGGATGAACGGCTCGTACAGGCGGGCGATAAAATCACGGAAGAGCGCGTGAAATACGCTCTTTTGCTGGAAGAAAGCGCAAAGACGGTCTATCAGGGGCTTTCCGACGGGAAAGAGACGTTCGACGTCCGTTACGAATCGACGGAAGACAATCATTTCGGCGAGATGCTGCGACGGCAGAGAAAAAACGATATTCTCGCGGGCAGCACCTCGGTCGGCCCGCACCGGGACGACATCGATATCCGCATCAACGGCGTTTCCGCGCGGGCGTTCGGCTCGCAGGGGCAGCAGCGCTCCGCCGCGCTCGCGCTGAAAATGGCGGAAGGGGAGATCGTGAAAAACGTTACGGGGGAATATCCCGTTCTCCTTCTCGACGACGTGATGAGCGAGCTCGACGCTTCGCGGCAGAATTACGTTCTGAATCATATCAGAGACAGGCAGGTTTTTATCACCTGCTGTGACCCGGACGCGCTGGAGCGGGCCGGGACCGGAAAAAAATTCCGGATCAAGAACGGATCGATTGTGTGATCTGTGAACAGTGAAATGTGAACTGTGAACAGGTTCCTGATAATAACAGGCAGCGTGATTCGTGATTGCCGCTGAAAACAGTCCGGCGGACTGTTTTCAGCGGCAACCGACGCGGCTATGCCGCGCGGGGAAAGTCGGGCACACTGTCAGACCACTCAGCTCCGGGAATCGGAATTCGGAATTCGTGACTCGTGATTCAGCCCTGACAACCGGCAACTGTCGACACCTAACACCCAACACCCAGCAACCAGCAACCAACAACCAGCAACCGGCAACCAACAACCAGCAACTATCAACTACCATGTATCTTCATCTCGGCCAGGATACGGTCGTGCGGCAGACGGATATCGTCGGGATCTTCGATTTGGAGAGCACGACCGTCGTCGCAAAAACGAGAGAATATCTGAAAAAAGCGGAGCAGAACAAAAACGTCGTCAACGTCTCGTTCGAACTGCCCGCGTCGTTCGTCGTCTGCGCAAGGCCGGGGACGGGCGAAAACACAGTGTATATCACTCCCATTTCCGCGCAGACGCTGAAGAAGCGCGTGGAATCGGGATTTGTACCCACGGAGGAAAGGTGAGAATATGAACGAAAACGAAGTCAACACCGAACCGCTCGATATCAAAGAAAACGACCCCGAAGCGGAAGAGGTCATGGATACCGTCGTAACCGAAAAATACGACGCGGACCAGATCCAGGTGATCGAAGGGCTTGAGGCGGTCAGAAAACGTCCCGGTATGTATATCGGCACCACCGGCGTCAACGGACTGCACCATCTCGTCTACGAAATCGTCGACAACTCCATCGACGAGGCGCTGGCGGGCTACTGCACGCATATCGAGACGGAGATCCTGCCCGGCAACGTCATTTCCGTGCGCGACAACGGACGCGGCATCCCGACGGATATCAACAAGCAGCAGGGACTTCCCGCGGTCACGGTCGTGCTGACCGTGCTGCACGCCGGCGGCAAGTTCGGCGGCAGCGGTTACAAGGTTTCGGGCGGCCTGCACGGCGTCGGTTCTTCGGTCGTGAACGCCCTTTCCGAGTGGTTCGAGGTCGAGGTCTCGCAGAACGGGCACGTTTATTATCAGCGTTTTGAGCGCGGCAAGCCCACCTGCGACCTGAAGATCATCGGCGATACGGAAGAAACGGGCACGCTGATCCGGTTCAAGCCGGACGCGGAGATCTTTACCGAGACCACCACGTTTGATTTTCAGACGCTGCAGACGCGTCTTCGCGAACAGGCGTTTCTGAACGCGGGCCTCAAGCTGACGCTGACCGACCTGCGCGACGACGAAAACGTGACGGAGGAAACCTACTGTTACGAGGGCGGAATTTCAAGCTTTGTGAGTTTCATCCATCAGACGCAGGGTCTTACGCCGCTGCATGAGAAGCCGATGCATTTCAGCACCGTAAGCGGCGACAGGAGCGCCGAGGTCGCGATGATGTATAACGACAGCTATAAAAGCATCGTTCTTTCCTTCGCGAACAACGTGCGCACCGCGGACGGCGGCACCCACGAAACCGGCTTTAAAAACGCCCTGACCCGCGTTTTCAACGATTACGGCAGAAAATTCGGCATCCTGAAAGAAAAGGACGACAACCTTTCCGGCGACGACGTGCGCGAGGGTCTGGTCGTCGTCATCAGCGTCAAGCTCACCGAGGCGCAGTTCGAGGGGCAGACCAAGGGCAAGCTCGGCAATACCGAGATGACGCAGCTCGTTTCGCAGATGCTTTACAATAAGCTGATGACCTATTTTGAGGAGAATCCCTCGGTCGCCCGCGCGATTTTCAATTAGGCGCTGGAGGCGTCGAGAGCCCGCGAAGCGGCGCGCAAGGCGCGGGAGAACGCGAGAAGAAAATCCGCGCTCGAGGGGAATTCTCTTCCCGGCAAGCTTGCCGACTGCACCGATAAGGACCCCGCGAATACGGAATTGTTCATCGTCGAGGGCGATTCCGCCGGCGGCTCCGCCAAGGGCGGCAGAAATCCCGCGATCCAGGCGATCCTTCCGCTTTGGGGAAAAATGCTCAACGTGGAAAAGGCGCGTCTCGACAAGGTCATCGGCAACGATAAGCTGATGCCCGTCGTGATGGCGCTGGGCGCGGGCGTCGGCGAGGATTTCGACGTGACGAAGCTGCGTTACCACAAAATCGTCATCATGGCGGACGCCGATGTCGACGGCGCGCACATCCGCATGCTGCTGCTGACCTTTTTCTTCCGCTATATGCGGCCGATGATCGAAGAGGGATACGTGTATCTCGCGGCGCCGCCGCTCTACCGTCTGACGAAAGGAAAGAAGCATTTTTACGCGTATTCCGACGAACAGCGCGACGAGCTGATGGAAGAGCTCGGCTCCTGCGATATCCAGCGGTACAAAGGTCTCGGTGAAATGGACCCGGTGCAGCTCTGGGAGACCACGATGGACCCGGCGGCGCGCATCATGTACCGCGTCACGCTGGAGGACGCGCAGCAGGCGGACGAAATCGTCACCATCCTGATGGGCGACAAGGTCGAGCCGCGGCGCGAGTTCATCGAAAAGAACGCGAAGTTCGTTCAGAACCTTGATATTTGACGGGGGAGGGAAAACAGATGGAATTTGAAAACAACACCCCGAGAGAAGAAACCACCGCGGCGGGCGGTCTGCTGAAATACATCGACATCGTCAGCGAGATGAAAAAGGCGGGCATCGATTATTCGATGTCGGTCATCACCTCCCGCGCCCTGCCCGACGTGCGTGACGGCCTGAAGCCCGTGCACAGAAGGATCCTCTATACGATGTATGAAAACAGTCTGTCTCCCGACAAGGCTTACCGAAAGTGCGCCGATACCGTCGGTTCGGTGCTGGGCCGTTACCACCCGCACGGCGACGCTTCCGTTTACGACGCGATGGTGCGTCTGGCGCAGGATTTCTCGATGCGCTATCCGCTCGTCGACGGGCACGGCAACTTCGGCTCCATCGACGGCGACCCGCCCGCGGCTTACCGATACACCGAGTCGCGTATGGGCAAGCTCACGCTCGAAATGCTCACGGATATCGACAAAGAGACCGTGGATTTCATGCCCAACTACGACGACCGCCTCAAGGAACCCACGGTCCTGCCGTCGAAGTTCCCGAATATCCTCGTCAACGGCTCCACGGGCATCGCCGTGGGCATGGCGACGAACATTCCGCCCCACAATATGGGCGAGGTGCTCGACGGCATCTTCTGCGTGATGGATAACCCCGACGCGACGCTTGAGGATCTGATGGAGCACGTCAAAGGCCCCGATTTCCCCACCGGCGGAACCATTATGGGCAGAGCGGGCATCCGCGCCGCCTACGGCACCGGCCGCGGCAAGATCACGCTGCGCTCCAAGTGCGAGATCGTGGAGAAGAAAAACGGCCGCTTCCAGATCAAGGTCACCGAAATTCCCTATCAGATCCGCAAGATGAAGCTGATCGAGGATATCGCCGACCTCGTCAAGGAAAAGCGCATCGAGGGCATCAGCGATATCAACGACTATTCCGACCGCAACGGCATGAACATCTGCATCGACCTCAAACGCGAGGCGAACCCGCAGCTCGTCCTGAACCAGCTTTATTCCTATTCGCAGCTTCAGATCACCTACGGCATCATTCTGCTCGCGCTTGTGAACGGCGAGCCGAAGATCCTGACGCTGCGGCAGATCATCGACCATTATATCGACCATCAGTGCGACGTCATTATCCGCAGGACGCAGTTCTATCTGAAAAAAGCGGAAGAGCGCGTGCATATCCTGCGGGCGCTGCTCAAGGCGATCGAGAATATCGACGAGATCATCGAGATCATCAAGGCTTCCGAGAGCATCCCCGTCGCGAAAGAAAACCTGATGGAACGCTTCGGCTTCGACGATATCCAGGCGACCCACATCGTGCAGATGCGTCTCGGGCAGCTCACCGGGTTGGAGAGAGACAAGCTGGAGAACGAGATGAAGGACCTTCTGGCGAAGATAGACGAATACCACGAGATCCTCGGTTCGCACGAAAAGGTGCTTTCCGTGATCCGCGGCGAGCTCGAGGAGATCCGCAGAAAATACGACGACGAGCGCCGCACCGAAATCGTGAACGTCTCCGGCGAGGTCGACGACGAGTCGCTGATCCCGGAGGAGGAGTGCGTATATACGCTCACCGCGCTCGGTTACATCAAGCGTCAGCCGCTCGAGAATTACCGTCAGCAGAGGCGCGGCGGCAAGGGCGTCAAGGGCATGACCCAGCGGGAGGAGGACGCGACGGATATCATGTTCTCCGCCTCGTCCCACGCGCGTCTGATGTTCTTTACGACAAAGGGCAAGGCGTATAAGCTCAAGGGGTATGAGATTCCCGAGGGCAGCCGTCAGAGCAAGGGCATGAACATCGTCAACATCCTGCCCATCGAAAGCGGCGAAAAGGTCTCCGCGATCATCACCGTGCCCGACGAGGTCAGGGACGAATACGTCTGCATGGTCACGAGAAACGGCGTGATCAAGCGCATCCGCCTCGATTCCTTCGCCCATATCCGCAAGACCGGCATCATCGCCCTGTCGCTTGACGAGGACGACTCTCTCGCGTGGGTGCACCTGACGGGCGGGAACGACAACATCCTTGTCGGCACCGTGAACGGCATGAGCATCACCTTCAACGAACGGGACGCGCGCAGTGTCGGCAGAACGGCGCGCGGCGTGCGGGCAATCAGCCTGAAGAACGGCGACAAGGTCGCGGGCTTCTGTGTGCTGACCGACGATACAAAGGTGTTCACCGTCAGCGAGACCGGTTACGGCAGACTCAGCGAAAACGGCGATTACCGCATCCAGAGCCGCGCGGGCTCCGGTCTCAAGAACTACCGCACCGACGTCTACGGCAAGGTCGCGGCGGTGTTGAGTGTGCACGAGGACGAGGATATCATCCTCATCTCGTCCGACGGCATCATCATCCGCATTCCCGCCTCGCAGATCAGCGTCGTGCATCGTCCCGCGAAGGGCGTGCGCGTGATGCGTCTCGCGGAGGGCGAGCGCGTGACCAACATCACCGCCGTGCCCGCCGACGAGGAAGAAGAGACGGAGCTCCCGCCCGACGACGGGACCGGGAACGAGACCGATGTGACCGAAGAAGAAGAGATCATCGAAGACGGTCCCGTTGACGACGGACCCGACGGGGACGTACCCGAAGAGGACGAGCCCGAAGACGACGCCCCGGAAGAGGACGAAACGGAAGAATAACGGAACGGAACAGGCGAAGTCGTTGCGGCTTCGCCTTGTTCGCCGGTTGATGGTTGTTAGTTGCTTGTTGTTAGTTATTGGTTGCTGGTTGCTAGTTGCTTGTGGCGCGGTCAGCTTGTTGCTGGTTGCCGGTTGCCAGTTGCCGGAATCACGACCCCCGAATCATGAAACCCGCTGCCGGTTGATCGTTATTGATTGAATGAATGAAGATAAAAAGAAAAAGAAGAAAAAAGCGGGCAAAACGCAGGAACGGGTATTCCTGTTTTTTGTCGTTCTGCCAATCATTCTCCGCGTAATGACGGGCGTGATATGGACGAGGGAGATCAGAAAGAAAATAACGGAAGAAACCGCGTATCAGATCGCAAAACAGTCGGATTTCCCGGACTCTTATTTCAACCGGGCGAGGATGACAGAAGAATACAGGATTAAAAAGATTTGGTTATATAAGGATTTCTTAACGATTTACGTTGTTCCGGAGATAGAATATCACAGCACGCGGGCTCTGCTGCACGGCCGGGAAGCGGAAGCCGCAATAAGAGATATCGATGATTATACGGATTACTGCTTTTCGGATGAGGGGTTTCTGAAACCGCCCTTTACAGGCTTTAATCTTGAATATCTCAGTCGGTATGAAAGAGTATGGGTCATACAAAAAGCGTCCGTCGTTCTGTTTGACGGGAAAAAAATATCGGTCGACAGTCATGAAATAAATTCTTTTTTGCCGAAGGAAAAAAAATTATATAATCCTTTTTGTTCGGTATCATTTTTTCTGCTTTACGTTATTTATTTTATTATTTTAGTGAATGTTCTCGGAAAAATCTTTGACAAAATACAGCGAATGCAAACGGGAACAGCAAAAGATCTGAGCACAGGAGAATGAATCATGTCCACCGTTGCTGCAATTTCCACCCCGCCCGGGGCGGGGGGAATGAGCGTCATCAGAATATCGGGTGAGGAAGCGATCGGCGTCGCCGACCGCGTTTTCCGTTCCGTCAGCGGGAAGAGGCTCGGCGCGATCCCGGGTTATTCCGCTCTGTTCGGTAAGGTTTACGACGGCGAAACGCCCCTTGACGAGGCGGTGACGCTGGTTTTCCGCGCGCCGAAAAGCTATACCGGCGAGGACGTGGCGGAGATCTCCTGCCACGGCGGCGCTTACGTGGCGCAGCGGGTGCTGCGGGCGGCGCTCGCCGCGGGCGCGGTGCCGGCGGGACCGGGAGAATTTACAAAACGCGCGTATCTGAACGGAAAAATGGACCTTGCCGAGGCGGAATCGGTGATGAACGTGATCTCCGCCCGGGGAAGGGACGCGCTTTCCGCCGCGGTGCATACCCTTGACGGCGCTCTGAGCGGCAAGGTCGCGGAGATCAGAAAAGAGCTGATCCGTCTATCAGCCTCCCTCGCCGTGTGGACGGATTACCCCGAGGACGACTTTTTCGACGTGGACAGATCCGAGGTCGACGAGACCTTAAAAAAGGCGGAATCGGAGCTCTCCGCGCTTCTGTCGCGCTTTGACGCGGGGCAGGCGGTCGCCGTTGGCGTGGATACCGTGATCTGCGGCAAGCCCAACGTGGGAAAATCCGCCTTCATGAACCTGCTGGTCGGCAGAGAGAAATCCATCGTCACCGCCGTCGCGGGCACCACGAGAGATATTATTGAAGAAACCGTGACCTTCGGCAACGTTCAGCTGCGCCTGTCCGACACCGCGGGCATTCACGGCGCGGAGGACGAGGTGGAAAAGATCGGCGTGGAGCGGGCGAAGAGTAAAATAGGCAATGCCGCGCTGGTGTTCGCCGTGTTCGATTCCTCTGTTCCGCTCGATGAGGAAGATCTTGAAATAATCAAATATTGTGAAAATAAAAAATGCATCGCCGTGCTGAACAAATCGGATATCGAAACCGTCACGCGGGTACGGGATCTCGCGCCGTATTTTGAACATATCGCGATCATTTCGGCAAAAACCGGCGAGGGCAGGGAAGCGCTCGAAACAACGACCGAGCGGCTGCTGGGCACCGAGAACTTCGATTCCTCCGCGCCGATGCTGATGAACGAGCGGCAGTATCAATGCTGCGCCTCCGCTCTGCAATACGTTAAGGACGCGCTGGATGCGCAGACCGCCGGCATGACCCTCGACGCGGTCAACGTGTGCGTGGATTCCTCGATCGACGCGCTCTCCGTACTGACCGGCGAAAAGGCGACGGAGAGCGTTGTGGAGGAGATTTTTGCAAAGTTTTGTGTGGGGAAGTAGTTGTTGGTTGCCGGAAATTGATAATGGCTTTGCAAAACAGGATGAAGACGTAAACCGGAAAGGAGGTTCCGATATGTACTTTCACGCTTCTCAGACGGGCGGAATCGCGCAATTGGAACCGAGAAATTCAAATCACGGCGTTCCGTTGGTCTATTTCTCAAAGAAAAGAGAAAACGTTTTGGTTTATCTCAGTAACGCCATTGAAAAATATTGCAAAGAGACAAGTTTTTTCTATAATGGAATCTGGCAGAAATGGGGACCGTACGGATTTGACGAAAACGGTATCCTGCAGATAGAAGAGTACTATCCGGACGCGATATCATCAACATACAAAGGCGTTTCCGGATATATTTACAGGGTCGAAAACATTATCTGTTCAGAATATCAGGTGAATATACCGGATGCGGCAGTGACCGAGAGTCCGGTCGCCGTAGACGGTGCAGAGTTTGTTCCCGACGCGTATGAAGCGATATTGCTGGCGGAAAGAGAAAAACGGATCAAGCTTGCCCGATATGACGAATTGACAGACCGAAAACGGGAATGGATCAGAAAAACAATTAAAGAAGAATACGATTCATCAGCGGATCACCCCGAATACAGACATTTTCTGCGCGGCAAATTCCCCGATATTATAAATTAGCATAATAATCCGGCAACGAGCAACCGGCAACGAGCAACCGGCAACGAGCAACCGGCAACGAGCAACCAACATACAGAAAGGACCGAAAACAATGACCAAACGTACCGATTATCTCTCCTGGGACGAATACTTCATGGGTATCGCGCTTCTCTCCGCGAAGCGCAGCAAGGACCCGAACACCCAGGTGGGCGCCTGCATCGTCAGCGACAAAAACAAGATCATGTCTGTGGGCTACAACGGTTTCCCGCGCGGCTGCAGCGACGACGAATTCCCGTGGGCGCGCATTTCCGTCACCGGGGACGACACCGACACGAAATACCCCTACGTCTGTCACGCGGAGCTGAACGCGATCCTCAACAACCGCGGCGCGGACCTCGACGGCTGCCGCATCTACGTGCCGCTGTTCCCCTGCAACGAGTGCGCGAAGGCGATCATCCAGACCGGCATCAGAGAGGTCATTTATCTCTCCGATAAATACGACGGCACGCCGATGAACACCGCGTCGAAGAAAATGCTCTCCGCCGCCGGCGTCGTTTACCGGCAGATCGAATTCCCGATCACCCAGTTCACGCTGTCCTTCCGCGCGGAGGACGTGTAAAGGGGCTGTTGCAGATACGAAAAATCTGCAGCAGCCATCTTTCATTTTTTTAATTTTTTCAAGAGAAAACACGGTTTTGCAAAAATGTTCATAACCTGTTGAATGCAAAGCACGGCGTCTGGGATTCCGGCGCCTTT
>JAFRTA010000322.1 GCA_017427315.1 Clostridia bacterium | reverse complement strand
CCCGAGTCCCGAGGTGTTGGAATCTACGCAGGATAACGATAAAGAAGCCGCGAGTTATCTCAGTTTTTACCAAGTCGCACAGACTTTAAGTCTGTATCTTGGGTCTCGGGTCTTGAGTCTCGAGTCTGTAAATTCTGATTTACGGGGCGCAAGCGCCCCGTAAATCAGAATTTATCACACATACAAAACTCCAACCGTCCGCCGGCCATCAGCTCACCGGCGGATATTTTATATCCCGTGAGTTCTTTTCCGTTGAATTTCACGCTTTTTACGTAAATATCCCGGTCGGAGACCTTATCGACGGCGATCTCGAGCGTTCTGCCGTTGAACAAGGCGATTTTTGCGCTTTTCACGAACGGCGAGCCGATCAGGAACAGGTCCTGCCCGGCGACGGGGAACAGTCCCAGCGCCGCCGTCACGTAATACGACGACAGCGCGCCGGAATCGTTGTTGCCGGGAAGTCCGCCGCGCCCGGTGGTGAACATATACTTCATTCCCGCGCGGATCACCTCGCAGGTACGGTCCTGCCGACCGGCGTAAATATAAGAGAAAGGCGCTTCCGTGTCGGACTCGTTGTTGAAGCCCTCGAACCGGCCCAGCTTCATTCCCTCGCGGACGATATCCTCGTCGTGCGGGTCGGTGGGCTGCGTCGTCTCCGGCTTGCCGTAGCCGAAGAAATCGTCCAGCAGCTTCACGAAACGCTCATTTCCGCCCGCCAGCGCGATCCGCGCGGGCATATCCGCCATCTGTCGGAAGGAATAGTTATAGAGCGTGCCCTCGTAGTAGCCGGAATCCGCGTCTAAAAGCCCGGTCTGTTTATCGTAGACCTGCGGCCAGCGCTGCCCGTAAGGGCGCAGCAGAGCCTCGGTCTCCCCGTCGCCGTTCTCTTTCGCGATATCCGCCGCGAGGGTGCAGATCTCCGTCATATCGAGGAAAAACGTGTGGGAGCCGCAGCGTCCCTGCTGTGTGAAATCCTTTTTGCCCTCGTCGAAAAAGTCCCGTTTGAAGTTTTCCAGCAGACGCTTCACGTCCGTCGGGTAGCCGTAGCGGTAGGCGGTGAACAGGGCGTAGAAGCCCAGCATCCGCGCCTGGTCGTTGAACATCCGGTAACCGTCGGAGATCCCGAGACCGTTCGGCATAAAGCCCAGATTCTCACAAAGGCGCAGAAGCGTCTCATTGAGCTTTTCCCCCAGCTCCCGGTTCGTCATATAGATCAGCGGGAGCTGCGTTTTGTAAATATCCCAAAGCGTCGCAAGATCGATCACAAAAGGCCCTTTGCCGTAGACGAAGCTCTCGTCCGACCAGTCGGCGGGTTTGACGAGGGAGTGATAAAGGTTTGAGTAAAAGATCTCCCGCACCCGGTCGTCGTCGGTCTCGATATCGATCCTGCCCAGCTCGCTGTTCCAGATCTCGTACGCCGCTTTTCTCGCTGCGTCGAAATCATATTCTATTTGAATGCGGCTCCTTGCGGTTTCCGCGTCCAGCGGCGAAATGCTCACCGCCAGCTCCGCGACGCCGCTCTCCGGCGCATTGAGGTATGCGCAGCCGCCGTCGACCGTCAGCGGGGCGTTGGCGCGGACCGCGAAAAACACTTTGATCCCCTCAATGGTCGCCTCCGCCGCGACGGCGGTTTCGTCGAGCTGCTCAAGCTTCAGATCATAGACGTACGCCTTGCCCCAGTTCGGGATATCCACGCCGTTGTTTTCAAAATTCACCCGCACGCGGCCGCCGCCGTGACCGAAAGTGTAGCGGTGCAGGGCAGTCCTGCCGCTGACGGTCAGCTCGCAGACGATATCCTCAAGGGTGGTGCGGTAATAGCCGGGCTCCGCCGTTTCTTCGCCGGGGACGCGGCGCGGAGCGCTGCCCTCGTAGCCGGGGGTGACCACCGCGTAATTATAATAGAAACCGATGGAGCCGGTGCCGCTCTGCTGTAAATGCGCGAAGCCCAGAAGTCCCTTGCCTTCCGGGAAATGCACCGGGCGGGCGAAGGAGTTGGGCATGTGGTCGCCGTAGCCGGTGGGGTACGCGCCGGAGAAGGGCGAGACGGACATTGCGGAGAAGGGCAGACAAGCCGCAGGGCTGGTGTTGCCGCAGCCCGCCTTGATGAAGAACCAGCGGGCGGCGATCCCCTCCGGCTTCGGCAGGTCGATCTCGCCCGTGCCCTGGAACACGTTGACGTATTTGCAAAAGTCCTTCATGGAAATCCTTCCTTTCATGATACGAAATCAGAATACGGTCAGGGGCATCCGTCGCCGGTCTTCAGAAAATATCCCGCTTTCCCGTCCCGGATCGCACAGCCGAACCGGTCGGCGTAATACCGCGATTTGTAAATGGAACCGGCGATATAGTATTCCGGGTCGTCGAATTCCTCGATCGGGTCGTAGAAAATACAGTCGTATTTCGGAACGTAGACGTATTCCGGCTGCTTTTCCGGGATCAATTGCCAATAGACCTCCTGCCGCCGCCAGCTGTCGTTGCGCTTGTACCAGCCGGAAAGCGTGCTGTAGGGCAGGTCGAGATACAGATAATAATAGGCGTGGTCGCCCGCGATGTAGACCGGCCCGTCGCAGTCGGCGCGGATCTCGTCCAGATCCTCCATCGCAAGATCGTAAACCGTTTTGATGCGTCTGGTGGTGTAGAGTCCCCGGAACGGGCCGCGGTCGATCTGCGCGCAGACCGCGCGGTCGTCGCTCTGGTTGATATACTTTTCCGTCGGCGGATAGAACGCGGCGATCCACAGCGAGATCCAGCCGTAAAGCAGCGCCAGAGCGCAGCAGACGGCGGCGGCAGCGCGTTCCGGCGTCCGCCGCGGAGCGGCTTTTCGTTCTCTGTTCGGCTGCGTCCGTTTCAGTTCCCGAAGCAGCTGCGCGAGCACGACCGGCATCGCGACCGAAGAGAGCGGACTGCTGCAAAGCTGAACGTCGGAGGAGTACCCGCGCAGCAGCGTCGTCGCCAGCCCGCACCACCAGAACAGAAAAACGTTGCGGTTTTTCTTCTCGCAGAGCAGATAACAGGCCAGCGTAAACAGATCCGCGGGCGCGGAAAAATAGCAGTAGTAATAAAAGAAACGGTCGATGGTCGCCAAGTCCGTGTGGCGGATATTGCGGTACAGCGCGGCGGCGCCGCAGATCAGCCCGGCGGCGAACATCGCGCAGGCGGCAAAAAACAGCCGACGGCGAACACAGGGGTTCAGCGCGCCGCGTTTTTTCAGGATCGGCACGGCGCAGCAGACCGCGAGCGCGCCGATGATCGGAACGACGCCGTAACGCACGGCGAGCGTCGGGAATTTCGAGAGGAACATCATGAACTGTCCGCCGCCGTCAAAATCATATTCCGCGTCGGTGAAGAGCTGCGGGAACACGGCGACGATATTGCCGATCCCGCTCCTGACGGCGAGCCACGCCGTGAACGGGACCGCGCACAGGAGCACGCCGAGGCTCATCCAGAGCCAAAGCCTGCCGTTGACGAGAAATCCGTATGCGGAGAACAGCTTTTTTCCGCGTTTGTCCGCAAGCGTCCGTAAAAGGACGAGCGCAGAGAACAGCAAATACAGCAGCGCGGCCAGCGGTTCCGCAAGCACGACGCCGGATAATACGACGCCGGAGAGCACCAGCGTCGGTCTCGAGGGCTCCTTCCCGCCGAGACAGAGCAGCGCAGTCAGGACCAGAAAACCGTGGATCTCCATGGTCGTATAACTCAACGCGAAATATCCGCCCGGGAGAAACACGGTGAACAGCGCCGTGCCGAGAAGCCCCGCGGCGCCGTATCGCCGCATTTTTATATAAAGAAACGCGGACAGCGTCAGATGCACGGCGATAAAAACGTATCTCATCCAGAGGATAACGCCCTCCGTGCCGCCGGTCACGGCCGTAAACAAGCGAAACGGCAGATATTGCAGCACCGAGGCGAACTGCGACACCTGCCACTCGTCCACCAGCAGCCGGTCGCCCTTTGACAGCCGGTGCGGGATCGTATACCAGAAGCTCTCGTCGATAAAATTGATTCCCCTGCGGCAGGCATAAAGGAACCAAGCCGCCGTCAGAAGCCAGAGCGCCGCGGCGGCGAGATCGGTCTTTGTGATTCTGTTTTTTCCGGCAAGCGGGGAATCGGAGCTTTTCCGCACGGAGGACCATCCTTTTGTGGATGATATATATATCTATCATTCTAACACAGCGCGGCGAATCATTCAATACCCTGCGGCAAAAAAATGTCGGGCTGTGCGGAAGAACAGACAGGTGTATAAAATTTTATATTCGATAAAAAAATACGAAAAATGTATTGACATTTTAATTCCGATATGATAGAATACTGACAAATCGAACAAGAAATAACGGGAGCTGTCTGTAGAGTCGGCTCCCGTTTTTTCAAGGGAGACGAATGAATAACGGAGGTGACAGGTATGATGGCGATCATCTGGGGCGGCGTTCTCGTCCTGATGCTGCTGATCGAAGCGGCGAGCGTGCAGCTCACGTCGATCTGGTTCGCGGCGGGCGCGCTGGTTTCGTTGATCACGGCGCTCGTCAAGCCCGAGTGGTATGTGCTGCAGGTCGTGCTGTTTATCGTTGTCTCGGCTGCCTCTCTCATTGCGATACGGCCGATCGTCAAAAAACACATGAAAGCGCGCTTTCAGCCGACGAACGCGGATCAGTGCATCGGCAGAGAGGGCGTTGTGACCGAAACGATCGACGGTCTGGCGGGTACGGGCCTCGTGAAGCTGGACGGAAACGTCTGGACTGCGCGCAGCTCTGACGAAAGCGTGATCGAAGAAGGCGCGACGGTCGTCGCCGACAAAATCTCGGGCGTAAGGCTCATCGTTCACAGAAAATAACAGAACCGACGGCTTGAAACAAAACCACACATCAAAAAAACACACATCAATAAAAAAAGGAGAATCATCATGGGATACGTAGGACTTATCATTCTCGGCGTTATCGTATTTCTTGTTTTGCTGGTCATTGTCGCGAACATCAAGATCGTTCCTCAGTCGAAGGCGTTCGTCATTGAGCGTCTCGGCGCTTACAGCACCACCTGGCAGACGGGCCTTCACGTGAAGATCCCCTTCATCGAGAGGATCGCGAAGACCGTCTCGCTGAAAGAAAAGGTCGCGGACTTCCCCCCGCAGCCCGTTATCACGAAGGATAACGTCACCATGCAGATCGACACGGTCGTCTATTATCTGATCACCGACCCGAAGCTCTACGCCTACGGCGTCGAAAACCCGCTGTCGGCGATCGAGAACCTGACCGCGACCACGCTGCGTAACATCATCGGCGAGCTGGATCTCGACCATACGCTGACCAGCCGCGACACGATCAACGCGAAGATCCGCGTCATTCTCGACGAGGCGACCGACCCCTGGGGCATTAAGGTCAACCGCGTGGAGCTGAAGAACATCCTTCCGCCCAGAGAGATCCAGGAAGCGATGGAGAAGCAGATGAAGGCGGAGCGCGAGCGCCGCGAGGCGATCCTGCGAGCGGAAGGCGAGAAGGAAAGTGCCGTCCGCATCGCGGAGGGTAAGAAAGAGGCGCAGATCCTCGGCGCCGAGGCGGAGAAGCAGGCCGCGATCCTCAGAGCGGAGGCGGTCAAAGAGGCGAAGATCCGCGAGGCGGAAGGCGAGGCGGAAGCCCTTATCAAGGTGCAGCAGGCGATGGGCGAGGGCATCAGGATTCTCAACGAAGCCGCTCCCTCGCAGGGCGTGCTGACGCTCAAGAGCCTCGAGGCGATGCAGAAGGTCGCCGACGGCCAGGCCACGAAGATCATCATTCCCTCCGAGCTGCAGGGCATCGCGGGTCTTGCCACCGGGATCAAGGAGCTTGTGAAAGAGTAAAATTCAGACTGCAAACCAAAGCAAGACGCCCGGGGCATGCCCCGGGCGTTGTTCATTGTATTCGGATATCGGGGATCGGGGATCGGATATCGGGGATCGGATATCGGGGATCGGATATCGGGGATCGGATATCGGGGATCGTGATTCGGCAGTCGGCAATAGGCAGGCGGCAACCGGCAGTCGGCGGTCGGCAGTCGGCAGTCGGCAGTCGGCAGTCGGCAATCGGCAGTCGGCAATCGGCAACGGAACCGGCAGGTGAGAAACAAAGTCGGGCACACAATTCAGAGCGGAGTTCGGGGAGCGGGGGAGCGGAGTTCGATTCCGCAGCACCGTAAAAAAGAACGGGACGCAGAACGCGCAATGTCATTAAGATAACTGAATAAATGAAATAGAAAAACACATATCCAACCTCAAAGGAAGAGGAAGGATATGTGTTTTTTTGCAAAAAAGGCGCAGAGGAACAGACAGACTCAAAAAAGTCTGTCAAAAGGTCTT
>JAFRTA010000321.1 GCA_017427315.1 Clostridia bacterium | reverse complement strand
TTTATCTTGATAACAGCGCGACGACGCCGATGTGTCAACCGGCAATCGACGATATGTATAAAATGATGACGGATTGCTGCGGGAATCCGTCGTCAAAGCATCAGCTCGGCATCAACGCCGAAGAAGAATTGAGTAAAGCGCGAAGACGCGTCGCCCGGGCCGTAGGATGCGCAGAGGAGGAGATTTATTTTTCTCCGAGCGGGACTGCGGCGAATAATACCGCGATTTTCGGAGCAGCCAGACTCGCCGGCAAAAGAGGCGGCAGGATCATCACCACATCTCTTGAGCATCCGAGTGTGAAGGAACCGATTAAACGACTTGAGGCCAACGGGTTTGAAACGGTCCGTTTAAGAGCCGACCGCGAGGGAAAGATCTCTCTTCAGGAATTAAAAAACGCATTAACGCCGAATACGGTTCTTGTCAGCATGATGTGCGTAAACAACGAAATCGGCAGTATCAATCCGATCCGCGAAGCGGCGCAGCTCGTTCGCGCAAGCGGCTGTAAAGCGCTGTTCCATTGCGACGCGGTACAGGCGTTCGGCAAGCTCGACATAAAGCCCTCCCGGCTCGGCGTCGACTTGATGACCGTGAGCGCGCACAAAATACACGGACCGAAGGGCGTCGGCGCATTATATATCAGAAAAGGCGTGAAGCTGCCCGCGTATCTGCTCGGCGGCGGACAGGAAAGCGGGATGTTCTCCGGCACGGAAGCCATGCCGAATATCGTCGGCTTCGGCGCTGCGGCTTCGGCGCTTCCGGAGCTGAAGGAACAGTATCAAAAAACCGCTTATTTAAAAAACCGTCTTCTCGACGCGGTATCCGGCTGCGATAGGATATACGTCAACTCCCCTTCCGATGCGCTGCCGTATGTAATCAATCTTTCTGTTCTCGGCATTCCTTCGGAGGTGATGATCAATTATCTTTCTTATCACGGAATATGCGTTTCCGGCGGTTCCGCGTGCAAGAAAGGCCGCCGCAGCGACGTGCTGACGGCGATCGGTCTTCAGCCGCAGCGTATCGACAGTGCGATCCGTATCAGTTTATCAAGATTTACAACAGAAAATGAACTGGATGCGCTGTCTGATAAAATTTTTGATGCGATAAACGCAAGGATCGGCTCTTTATAATCATTACAATGATAAATATCTCATTCGGAGGAAACGATGCAGGAAGTTATTTTGATCAAGGACGGAGAGCTTGCGCTGAAAGGTCTCAACCGTTCGACGTTTGAAGATATTCTGATCAAGAATATCCGCCGGAAGCTGTCTGCGCTCGGAAAATTCCGTTTTGAAAAGGCGCAGTCGACGATCTCGGTCTCTCCCGAATCGGAAGAAACAGATCTTGACGAAGCGGCGGAGATCATCGGCAAAGTGTTCGGCATCGTCGGCTATTCCCGCGCGGCGATCTGCGAAAAGGAAATGGGGACGATCCTTCATACGGCGGAGGCGTATCTCGGCGAAAAGCTCGACGCGGTGAAAACCTTCAAGGTCGAAAGCAAGCGCTCCGATAAAAAATTCCCGCTGACCTCGCCCGAGATCTCACGCGAGACCGGCGGTTATCTTCTGCGACGTCACCCGCATCTGAAAGTAGACGTGCACTCCCCCGATATCGTCGTAAACGTCGAGGTTCGGGATAAATACGTGTTCATTCACGGCAATCAGGAGAAAGGCGCCGGCGGCATGCCCGTAGGAACCAACGGCAAGGGAATGCTGCTGATCTCCGGCGGCATCGACAGCCCCGTTGCGGGTTGGATGATGGCGAAACGCGGGATCGAGCTCGTCGCCGTGCATTTCGCCTCTCCCCCGTATACGTCGAAACGCGCCGAAATGAAGGTCCATGAGCTTTTGCGGAAGGTCGCGGTATACAGCGGACGGATCAGGCTTTATACCGTGCGTTTTACCGAAATTCAGGAAACGATCCGGGACAATATCCCGGAGGATATGTTCACGCTCGTCATGCGTCGGCACATGATGCGCATCGCCTCAATGATCGCCGAAAAAGAAAACTGTCAGGCTCTGATCACGGGCGAGAGCGTTGGGCAGGTCGCGAGCCAGACGATTTTTGCGCTGAATTGCACGAATAAAGCCGCAAAATATCCGGTATTCCGTCCCTGCATCGGCATGGATAAATCGGAGATCATCGAAATATCACGCAAAATCGACGCCTTCGATATCTCGATCGAACCGTATCAGGATTGCTGCACGGTCTTTACGCCGAAGCACCCGAAAACGCGCCCGACCCCGGAGCTGCTCGACGAAGCGGAGGCCGCCGTCGACTGGACGGAGCTGCTCGATACCGCGGTAAAAACAGCGGAAGCGCAATTTATATCGGTAAATCAAAATCCGGAAGGGAGTTATTAAATATGTCAGAGTATAAAATCGAAACCAAAGCCGTTCAGAGCGGTTATACGCCGAAAAACGGTGAGCCGCGCGTGCTGCCGATCGTTCAGAGCACGACCTACAAGTATGATTCCAGCGAGGATATGGGAAAGCTCTTCGATCTGGAAGCCTCGGGATATTTTTATACCCGTCTGCAGAATCCGACGAACGACGCGGTC
>JAFRTA010000320.1 GCA_017427315.1 Clostridia bacterium | reverse complement strand
GCGAGACCGACGCCTTTGAAAAATACAACAAGACCGTATCGCTTTACGATTTTCCCGTTTACACGAGCACCGGCAACCACGACGTGGGCTACGGTGAATTCCTGGACCGCTGGACCTCGCTCGTGAACGTCGACGCTTATCACGAGCCCGTGCGCGAGGGCGTGTGCGACGTGGCGGAAAACGGCCTTGATTTCGTCTATGCGCCGGAAAAGCTCGGCGGCGACGTGTTCCTGTTCTTAAGTCAGATCGACTGGAGCTACAACAGTCCCGACAGCCGTCTGCTTGCGGACGAACAGCTCGACTGGCTTGCGTCGGAGCTCGAAAAATACAAAGACCGCCGCGTGTATCTTTTCTTCCATACGTTTATGGCGGACGACAACGGCGACCCGCGTCTCGGCGAAGGGAATCTGCTCAACGACAAGGGCGTGACCTACGACCTCGTTTATACCGTCGGCACGGAGGATGAGACGCGGTTCCGCGCGCTTTTGCAGGAATATAAAAACGTGATCTTCTTCAACGGCCATTCCCACTGGGAGTTCGAGGGCGTGAGCATGAACCCGATCATGAATATCACGGATTACGGCGGCAGTTACGCCACCTTTGTCCACGTGCCCAGCGTTTCCTCGCCGCGCCGCACTTATATGGGGGCGACGAACGTGTTCGAGCAGTATATGCGTTCCTCACAGGGGTATCTCGTGAAAGTCTACGAGGATAAGATCGTTCTGTTCGGCACCCAGTTCTGGGGCGAGCGGTTCCTTGCCTTCGCCACGTTCAATATCTACGGGTGAGGGTATGAAAAACGGAAAAACGCTTTGGACGGCAGGGCTTGCGGTCCTTGTCGCGGCGGCGGCGAAGTTTTCCGGCGGGATCCCGCATACCGTGTTGTTCCGCGTCGCATCCCCGACGGAAAGTGCGGACCTGTTCCGGTTCGGGTATATCATCGAGTTCCGCTGTCCAGATCCCAGGTGACGGCGGTCATGAAGAGGATCATATGCGTATTCCTGATCGTTCTGCTTACGTTCTGCGCCTGCGGGAATACCGGAAAAAACGCGGCGCAGAACGAAGGCGCCGACATCGTTTTCCCGATCCGATATCGGGACGACGGCGTTGAGATCACGATAGAAAAAGAACGGTACCTCGGCACGTGCTGCTATATCGCGCATATCCGTTTGTCCGATTTTTCGCGGTTGAAGACCGGTATGGCGAAGGACGGATACGGCAAAAAGGAGCGGCCCGCCCGGTTTGCCGAAGAGCGCGGCTGCCTTCTGACCGTCAACGGGGATTATTCGGAGGGCGTGAAAAAAGGCGTGCTGCGCGGCGGCGCGATCTTCCGCGATGAAACTGCCGTCGTCGACGGCGCGTACTCGCAAATAACGGGCCTTTTGACCGAGGCGAAGGGCGCGACGCTGTCCGAGCTGGCGGCACGGGGATATACCGACAGCTTCGGCTTCGGCGCCGGCGTTCTGGTACAGGACGGAAAATCGGTGTATTTCCGGAAAGACGGCGGCAAAAAGGCGCAGAGGACCCTGATCGGCACGACCGGGGAGCCCGGGGATATCTATATCGTCGTGACCGAGGGCAGATATTCGGACGGGACCTCTCCCGGGCTGCAGTATTTCGAGGCGGGGGACCTGCTTGAGAGCCTCGGCTGTACCTACGGCGTCGCGCTGGACGGCGGCGCCTCTTCTTCCATGGTCTGGAACGGGATCGTCCTGGATCACAACCGAAGCCGCAAGGTCACCGGATTCGTTTACGTCACGGATCCGTAACGCATCAGGGCCCTGCCGTGAGGCAGGGCCCTGATGCGTTAAATTCTGATTTATCGGGCAACTTCGCTGCCCGATAAATCAGAATTCAGGGATGAGGGATGAGGGATAAGGGCTTGTTTAATTCATTTTCTGCCTCAAAAGATGCGATAGCGTTGATTTTTCGATAATCGCGGAGAATAAACCGAGACGCAGAGCGTATCATTATCGTTCTCTCATCCCTTATCTCTCATCCCTTATCTCTCATCCCTTCGGGCATCAGCCCGATAAATCAGAATTTATTCCTCCGGCCAGACGAACGTCGGGTTCAGGTCGTGTTCGCCGTTGTCGATCAGCAGGTTCTGTCCGGACATGGACCGGTTTGTCAGCGTCAGGAAAACGACCCAGTCGGCGACCTCGTCCGCGGTCATCCATTTTTTCATGGGCGTCACGTCCATGATCTTCTTCCATGATTCCGGATCGGCCGTCACCGGATCGTTCAGCGGCGTATGGACGCCGCCGAGGCAGATCGCGTTGCAGGTCGCGCCGAGCGGGGCGACGCGGATCGCGACGTTCTTCATATAGCCGAGCAGTCCCGACTTCGCCGCGGCGTAAACCGGGAACTCCTGCCCCGTGACCGCCGAGGCGGAGGCGTTGAACAGAACCGAGCGCAGCGCGGAATTGTTCTTTATATACTTTTCGGTCACGTTGATCGCGCCCTGCAGATTGTTCCCGATATCGTCTTCGCTGTTCTGCGTGCCCGCGTTGCTGAACAGAACGCCGACGTCTTCGATCTCGGGCAGAGCTTTTGCGTCGCGGATATCCGCGATATGGTGCGCATAATCCGGGTGAGAAATCACGGCAGGAAGAATGTCAATGCCGTGTACTTTATGTCCGAGCGCAAGAAACCGTTCGGCGGCGGCTTTGCCGATGCCGCCCGATGCGCCGGTGATCAGAATATTCATGCGGCGTTTCCCCCTTCCTGCCGTTTCAGATACGCTTCGCCTACGCCGTCTTTTTTCCATTGTTTGAGCACGAAATACCCGATCGGCGAGAAGATGACTTCCATCAGAAGCTCCGCGCCCGCGCCGAACAGCGAGCAGGTCAGGCACTGGATCAGCGTCCAGTGAAAGCCGTCCCAGAAGATCGGCGCGAATACCGTGAAGGTCAGCAGGGCGAACACGAAATTATCGAAAAACTGCCCGATAAAGGTCGAGATATAGCTGCGCGCGACGAACGCGAGCTTCCCGTCCGGTTTTTTGCGGAACAGCTTGCCGATGCCGAAATTCAGGAAGTTGTTGACGACCGCCGAGGTGAGGAACGCGACCGTGCTGCTCAGCAGAATAAACCATGTGCCGCCGATGATCGTATTGAACGCGGTGTAATCGTCCGCGTCGCTCGGAATAATGCTCGCAATATAGAAGATCAGGCAGGCGAGCAGATTCGTACCGATCGCGAAGACAGAGAGCTTCGTCGCCGCCTTCGGCCCGAACGCCTTGGTCACGATATCCATACATAAAAACGACAGCCAGGATATCAGGATCCCGCCGTCGAGCGCAAGCACGTCGGACTGATAAATCGTCTTGTTGGCGAGGATGTTCATCATAATGACGGATATCGTAAACAGTGCGGTGACGGTCGAGGGAATACTGCGCAAAAGAAGCCGGGTATCCTGCCGGGCGGTTTTCAGTCTCGTTTTCATTTTTTATTTCTCCTTGGTTTTCTTTTATATAGCGGAGGATTTAGAGGCCGAACTCCGCTGCTTTGAACGCGCCGGAAATATCCGTCCGCGTCCGACGTACATTCTATCATATTTCGCCGGAGGAATCAAGCTTTTTCTTGATTTTACGACGGCGATATTGTAAAATAAAAGAAAAAATGGGTGATGTATTGTGACAGGACGAAAACCGAAAGCATATATGGTCGCTACCGCGCACCTCGACACGGTGTGGAACTGGACGCTCGAGGACACGGTGAAAAAATTCATTCCGGACACGCTCCGGAAAAACTTCGCGCTGATCGAAAGATATCCGAATTACAATTTCAACTTCGAGGGCGCTTACCGCTACGACCTGATCAGGGAATACTATCCCGCGGAATACGAAAAACTCAAGGAATACGTCGCCGCCGGGCGCTGGTTCGTAACGGGCTCCTCGTGGGAGAACGGCGACGTGATCACGCCCGCGCCCGAGACGCTGATGCGCAATATCCTTTACGGCAACCGCTTTTTTGAAAAGGAATTCGGCAGAAAGAGCAACGATATCTTTCTGCCGGACTGCTTCGGCTTTCCCTGTACGCTGCCCTCGGTCATGCGGCATATGGGGCTTTGCGCCTTTTCGTCGCAGAAGCTCACGTGGAACGAGGG
>JAFRTA010000319.1 GCA_017427315.1 Clostridia bacterium | reverse complement strand
GATCGTGCCGCCGTGCGTGACAACGGCGACGGTTTCGTCGTTAGCTGCTTCGGCAAGGATCTTCGCCAGCATTTTCTCCGCGCGGTCCCGGAACTCCACAAGAGATTCCTGTCCGTAGACCGACTGGTCCGGCGGCAGATCGGGGACAGGAGGATATTTTTCCGCCGCTTCTTGGGGAAAGGAGCGCCGAACCCAAACCGCCTTTGGACGGCTCTTTTTGGCTGTTTTCCGCCCTTCGCCCTTGCTTTGCGTCAGCAAAGCTGCAGTCTCAGAACGAAAAACATCTCAAAAATACCTCGTCCGAAGGTGCGCAGCAGTTTTTCAGCGGCAGATTTTTTTCAAGACAACGAAGCTGCCGCAGACAATACTGTCGTATTATCAAGGCAGATGAGGCAGGATTGGAGAAAATCTGCCCTGAAAAACCGATTCGGGTTCGACTCTCCTTGCCCTGACGAAATGGAAGGGGCACGGCTGCGGCGTCGGCGAAACGGTCGTACGCAGAGGCAGTTGGTGGAATACCGATATGGCGACGGTGAAGGACGGACAGCTCCATATCCGAACCGAGTATTATCCCGAGGGCTATCACGGAAACGGCAAGCCCGGCTGGTACACCTGCGGCATCGACACGAACGACCTGTTCGAGCCGACCTACGGGTATTTTGAGGCGCGGTGCATCCTGCCGAAGGGCAGCGGGATGTGGTCCGCGTTCTGGATGATCTCCGACAGCATGGCGTGGAAACCGGACGCCGGAGCGGTCGAGGGCAGCGGTGAGGACGGCGCGGAGATCGATATCTTCGAGTCTGTGTTTTATGAGAGCAAAACGCCGCGGTGCGTTTCGACGAATATCCATATCGACGGCTACGGGGAATTCCACAAATCGACGAACGTCTGCGAGCCTTTCATCCTGTTCAATGATCCCTATGAGAATTTCAACACCTACGGGGTGGAATGGAACGAGGACGGGTATATTTTCTACATCAACGGCATCGAGACCGGGCGCTCCGGTTTCGGCGGCGCGTCGAAGGTCCCGGAATACCTCATCCTTTCGGTGGAGGTCGGCGGGAATAACGCCGAGCCCGCCCGCGACTGGACCGGCGGCCCTCTGACGCCCGGCTGCGAGGTCACGGATTTCATCGTCGATTACGTCCGGGCGTATCGGTATAAATGATTCCGGAAGAATATAAAACGGAAAAGGAGCGTTTGTTTATGATCAAAATAGGCATGGTCGGTCTCGGCGGGATGGGCGCGGGCAACCACGCCCCGGCGACAAGGACGCCGCGGGGACCTTCGACGTGGAGGACCTTGCGATGGGCATGATCCGTTTTGAGAACGGAGCGGTCCTGCAGATCGAATTCAGTTGGGCGTCCAATATCAAAAAAGAACGCCGCTTCGTGGAGCTGCGCGGCACGAAGGCGGGCGTCAAATGGGAAGACGAGAACGCGGAGATCTATTTTGAGGAAAACGGGCAGCTGCTCGACACCGCGGTGCTTCGTCCCCGTCACGACGACGGGCATCGCAGCAACCTGAAACACTTCATCGACGTGTTGACCGAGGGCGGCGAGCCGTGTTATCAGCCGCAGCAGGGCGTCGATATGATCAAGATTCTCTGCGCGGTATACGAGTCCGCAAGGACAGGGAAAGAAGTGGTCCTGTAAAAGCAGACACGGGAGCACGATCCGGCAGAAATTGAAAGAGGATGATAGAATGGAATTCAAAATCGACCACGACCTGCATATCCACACGTTTCTGTCAAGCTGCTCGCGGCATCCGAAGCAGACGACGAAAAACATATTGAAATACGCGAAGAAAAACGCACTGAAAACGATCTGCGTCACCGACCATTACTGGGACGAGACGGTCCCCGGTCCGTCGGACTGGTACGCGCCGCAGAACACGGCGCATATCCGCGAATCGCTTCCTCTGCCGCAGACGGAGGGCGTGCGCTTCCTGTTCGGCTGCGAGACGGAGCTGCGGCGGGATCTGACGCTCGGCGTCTCCCGCGCGCGGTTCGACGAGTTCGATTTCGTCATCATTCCGACGACGCATCTGCATATGTCCGACTTCACGGTCACCGGGGAGGAGACCGCTGCCGAGCGCGCCGCGCTCTGGGTCGAACGGCTCGACGCGGTGCTCGCGATGGATCTGCCGTTCCGTAAGATCGGCATTGCGCATCCCGTGTGCCCGCTGATCGCGCGCCCGCGGGAGATGTATCTCGAGACGCTGCGCCTGCTGCCCGAAGGGGAGATGATCCGCCTGTTCTCGAAGGCGGCTTCTCTCGGCGTCGGCATCGAGCTGAACGCCGGGGACTTCGCGTTTTCGGAGGAAGAGACCGAAACGGTGCTGCGTCCCCTGCGGATAGCGAAGGCCTGCGGGTGTAAATTCTACTGCGGCTCCGACGCGCACGCGCCGGAGGATTTGAAAACCTCCCCGAGGGGCTTCGTTCGCGCCGTCGATTTGCTCGGACTGACCGAAGACGACAAATTCCTGCCCGAAACCGTCTGATTCCATACGGAAAGAAAATACATCATGGAAAAGATCCTGAATTCCGTCCGCGTGAGCGTGCCGAACTGGAAGCCGCCCGAGGCATTCGGCGCGCTGCTCGCGTTTTTATCCGAATACAAAGACTGCGTGCAGCAGGTCGCTTTTTTTACGTCCGATTTCCACCCGCCGCAGCCGCTTTCGACCGCGCGGGAGCACGCGGCGATCCTGCGGGAGCGGATCGCCCGTACGAAAGAAGTGGGCTTTTCCTGCGGGATCAACGTCCTGTCCACGATCGGGCACCATCCCGAGCGGCTCGACGAGGCGCTGCGCGGCGGCTGGCGGCATATGACCGACATCGACGGCAATATCTGCGCGGGCTCCTTCTGTCCCGCGGACGAAGCATATCAAACGGAATACGTCAAGCCCCTGTATGAAATCTACAGCGCGGCGAAGCCGGATTTTCTCTGGGTGGACGACGACGTGCGTTACGGGCATCTTCCCATCGGGAACGGCTGCTTCTGCGACGGATGTATCGCGCGGTTCAACGCGCGCGGCGGTCATTCATTCACCCGCGCGTCGCTGAAAGAGGCGCTGACCGCGCCGGGCAATACCGATCTGCGCAAACGCTGGCTGCGGGAGCAGAGCGATAAGATCGCGGAGCTGCTGCGATTTATCGGTGAAACGGTCCGCGCCGTCGACGATTCGATCACGCTCGGCTTTATGACCGGCGAGCGGTATTTCGAGGGCTACGA
Organism: Clostridia bacterium; assembly: GCA_017427315.1. Lineage (GTDB taxonomy): Bacteria > Bacillota > Clostridia > Oscillospirales > Acutalibacteraceae > RGIG2774. Next base: position 3,789 of record JAFRTA010000319.1, on the reverse strand, counting down.
TTTCGCGCTCTGGGCGAAGGCGCTTTCCGACGGCGGGAAATATCAAATCATGTGGCGGCCCGGCGGCGGCGCTTACGGCGACCGCCCCTTTGACGCGCAGCTCGAGAAAGCGGCGCAGATCGGCAGACAGTGCGCGCGGCTGCCCGGTTACGTTACGGTCGTGCAGTCGGAGATCGAGAATTTCCCTTATCGTCTTTTGCAGAAAAGCCCGCGCTCGACCGCGCTGGAGGTTCTTCTGCATACCGCGGCGGGCTGTACCGGCGCCGCGCTGAACGTGCTGCCGGACGCTCCGCACGGGGAACCGGTCAGCGTGATGCGGAGACATTTCGACGCGCTGCGAAGCGTCGTCCCCTTTGAAAAGGTCCTCTCCGATACCCTCGGCCGCGCGCCGACGGCGGGTATATACGACGGCTGGCACATCCACGCGCAGGCGGCGCTCGACGGGGACTTCCTGCGGGGCGGCGGCAGCCGGTTCCCCGACGCGTGGGACGAGCTGTTTTCTCTCGGGCTGCCCGTGTGCCGCGATTTTAAAAACGCGGGTTGTTATCTTCTGACCGGGACCTCGCCCCGCGCATTTGATGAAGAAGAGCTGACGCGCATTCTGTCGACCGGCGTATATATGGACGCAGAGGCGATGGAAACGCTGAACCGCATGGGGTACGGCGCGCTGACGGGTTTTCGCGCGGGCGAAACGTTCGCGGAGGACAGCGTTGAGGTTTATGCGGAGCACCCCCTGAACGCGGGAATCGTCGGTAAAACGCGCCTTTGCCCGCAGGTGTTCGTGCGCGGGGGGTCGGCGGCGCTGATCCCCGCCCCGGGCGCGGAAACGCTCTGTTATCTTGCGGATCACCGCGGAAACAGAAAAGCCGACTGCTCGACGGGGCTTTTCAAAAACGCCCTCGGCGGTCTCGTCTGCGTCTCGTCTCACTACGCACGCGTCGGGTTTCTCGACACACTGAAATCCTTGCAGATGAAACGGGTGTTCCGCGCGCTTTCGGGCGATACGCTGCCCTTCGCGGTCGAAAGCTGCGCGCGTCTGCGCGCGGTCGTCCGCCGAACGCCGCGGGGCGACGCAGCCGTGCTTCTGAATCCGAATCTCGACACGCTTGCGGATATCGCGGTCCTGCTCGGCGGCGATATCCGGTCGGCGGAGATCCTGTTTGAGGACGGACGGCGGGAGACGCTTCCCGCGCAGGGGACCGACGGAAATATGACGCGGTTTGTGCTGCCGCCGTTCCCGCCGTATTTCGCGGCGCTGCTGATCCCGGAGAACCGAACGAAAGGGGAGTTACAATAAAATGAAAGAGCATTTTTATTCCATCGGCCAGAAAACCGGCAGAGCGCCGGTCATCAGAAAGCTCGGCGCGGTCGGCCCCGGCATGGAGCAGACCCCCGTCGTGTGGAACGGCGAGCTGTATCTTGTCGAGAGCAGGGAGCCGGACGAGGTCTGCGGAGAACAGCATATCCGCGTCCGGCACGAGGCGACGGGCCGCGTCTCGGCGCCGTTCGGCAGGGAACATTATTTCGCCTCCGCCTATGTCGAGGGGGATACGCTGTACGTCTTCGCCACCTCGCGGTTCGACGATCTTCCGATGACGATGTATCAATCCGAGGACCCCGCCGCGTGGCACGACCCGCGGGGCGGGCGCCGGGTGCGGATGTACCGCACGACGGACCTCGTCTCGTGGGACGAGACGGATATCATCGAGGTCCCCGAACGGCGGCTCTGGAACACCTCCGTCTGCCGCGGCGCGGACGGTTACGTGATGGCGATCGAAGCCAGCGCGGCGCCCGGGCGGGACGATCCCGCCGTCGGCGTGCCGTTCACCTGCTTCTTCGCCCGCTCAAACGACCTTCTGCACTGGGAGCTCCTGCCGGACGGGTGCGCCTATACGCCCGCGCGGTACAACGCCTGCCCGGCGCTGCGGTACGCCGACGGATATTTTTATATGATCTGCCTCGAGGCGCTGCCCTGTCAGCGCTACGCGCCGTATATCTACCGCACGAAGGATTTCGATTTGTGGGAGGTCGGCTTCCACAACCCGATCATGATGTGGGACGACGACGACCGCAAGGTCAAGCCGGGCTGCTCGTTTCCCCCCGCGGAGCTCGGGCTTCTTGAGACCGGTCTCAATATCAACTGCAGCGATCTGGATCTCTGCGAGTACAAAGGCAAAACGCGCATCTATTACGCCAACGGCGACCAGATGACCTGGTCGTTCCTCTGCGAGGCGGAATACGACGGGCCGCTGGATGAATTCTTGAAGTCATTTTTTCAATAAGAAGGAGACCGGCAATGAACACAACGGTAAAGGTCGATTTTTCAAGGAAACTCGGTAAGATCCGGGCGATGCACGCGGTGGGGCAGCCGCCCTATCCGCACATGGACGGCGGGTATATGCACTACCTCACCGAGGCGCATATCCCCTACGCCCGTCTTCACGACGTGGGCGGGCTTTTCAGCGGGAATATGTACGTGGATATCCCGAACGTTTTCCGTGATTTTTCGGCGAACGAATACGACCCCGCGTCTTATGACTTCGGCTTTACGGACGAGCTTCTGAAAACGATGGATAAAAACGGCGTGAAGCCCATTTACCGTCTCGGCGTGACGATCGAGAATTTCTTCGAGATCAGGGCGTACCGTATTTTCCCGCCCTCGGACTATGATAAATGGGCGCGGATCTGCGAGCATATCGTCCGCCACTACAACGAGGGCTGGGCGGACGGCTTTCACTTCGGCATCGAATACTGGGAGATCTGGAACGAGCCGGAGAACGGCCCCGGCAGCGGGATGTGGCGCGGCACGGACGTGGAATTTTTCCGCCTGTACGAAACCGCGTCGAAGCATCTGAAAGCGTGCTTCGGCGATAAGATCAAGGTGGGCGGCTACGCCTCCTGCGGACTGGACGGCGTGTTTCAGGACCCCGCCGCGTTCGGCCTGCCCGAGGTCGCGCCCCGCGGCGAGACCTACCGCTATTACTTCGTGCAATACGCGGAAAAGTTCTTTACTTACATTCGTGAACACGATTGTCCGCTGGACTTTTTCTCGTGGCACTGCTATATCAACGCGGACAGCGACAAGCAGCACTGCCACACGATCCGTGACGTGACGCTGCTCTCCCGCGCTGTGGATCATCTTCTCAAAAAATACGGTTATGAGAACGCCGAGCGGCAGCTCAACGAATGGAACAACGCGTGGGAGCTGCGCTTCCGCGGCACCGCCTATGCCTCCGCCAACGCCGCGGCGATGATGCTTGCGATGCAGAACACGAATACCGATATGCTCTGCTATTACGACGCGCGGATCGGCGAATCCTGCTTCGGCGGCATGTTCAACCCGATGAATTATACGCCCCTGCCGGTTTACTATGCGTTCCAGGCGTTCGGCGAGCTCTACGCCCTCGGCGCGCAGGTCTTCTGCGAGAGCGATAACGAAAACGTATACGCCCTCGCGGCGGCGGGTGAGGACGGCGAGAAAGCCGTGATGCTCGCGAACCTCGGCGAGGATACGACCGTGACGCTCTCGGGCGGCATGTCCGGGACGCTGTATCTCGTGGACGAGGAACACGCGCTTACGCCCGCGCCCGCACAGGAGTCGCCGGACAGGACGTTCCTTCTTAAAAAAAATCAGGTCGCGCTGATAAAGTAAATTCTGATTTGTCGGGCTGACGCCCTCCGCGGATATCGGGGATCGGGGATCGGATATCGTGCCGAAACCGCGGCTCAAATCAAAGAATTGACGCTGTGAATACAATAGAAACAAACAATATAATTCACAAGCACGAT
>JAFRTA010000318.1 GCA_017427315.1 Clostridia bacterium | reverse complement strand
GATAATGCCCGGACTTTGATGCGTGCCCTGGACGCGCTCGGAATCTGGTACTGCGGCGGGAGAAACGCCCCGTATATCTGGCTTCGCTGCCCGGACGGCATGGGAAGCTGGGAGTTCTTCGATCTGCTTCTGAACGAGATCCGGGTCGTCGGCACGCCGGGCGAGGGCTTCGGCAAATGCGGCGAGGGTTATTTCCGTTTTTCGACGTTCGGCAGCCCGGAAGATACCGCGGAAGCCGCGCAAAGGCTGCTTCGGCTGATAAACGGATGAGTTTTTTTTCGCCGAAAACAGCGCGTCCCGATCCGCAAGAACGGATCGGGACGCGCTGTTTTTCGTCGTTCGTCTGTCTCAACCGCAATACGGTCGGATTCATTCCGACGCGGCAAAGTCCGCGACGGCTTCCTTCACCGCGTAATACGCGGGCTTCGGCGCCGGGATCGTTTTTTTCTTGCATCCACGGAAATTGTGTGTTATTCTGTTTTTATGAAACTGAGGAAAGGAGGCGACGCGGATGGAAGAGAACAGGTCGCCGGATATGCGGGCGCCGCGGGAACGTCCGGACGGGAATCTGTTCCGCAGCTACAACTATGTCGGCACAAAAGAGACCGTCGCCTACCTGTTCAACGACTGGTCCAACTCGTTCAACATCAACGGCTTCAAGGACAGATTCATCTGGGACGTCGTCCGGATCGACTTCGGCATCTCCGCCGTCGTGAACCTGTTTACCGGCGCGTGGGACGTGATCAACGACGTCTTGATCTCCGCGGTGGTAGACAATACCAGAACGCGGCTGGGAAAATTCCGTCCGTATCTGCTCCTGTTTCAGATCCCGTTTACACTGTTCGGCGTGCTTTACTGGTTTATCCCCTTTTTTTTCCCGAATACGTCGGGGACCTATCTGCCGAAGCTTATCTTTTTCTTCCTGTCCGGCGTGATCACGGAAACGGCGGGCACGTTCACCGAAGTCGCCAGAAGCGGATATATGAGCACGATCACGCCGAATCCGGGCGAGCGCGTGCGGCTCATCACGCTGGCGGAGCTCCTCACCGGCTATATGGGCGAGGATATGCCGGGCTTCATTCTCGGCATCCTGTACGATTTCGTTTCCACCGGGCGGTGGAAGGTGCAGCTTCGCTCCGTTTTCGTGACCATGGGCGCGGGCTGCGCGGCGATCTCCTGCGCGTTCACCTTATGGTTCTTTCTCATCAGCAGGGAACGCGTCCCGCAAAGCATCGAACGCCCCGATATCAGGCAGGGTTTTCTGGCGATCGCAAAGAATTATCCCGTGCTGCTGATGGCGCTTTCCGAGTTCTTCGGCAATTTTTCCCTCGGGATGGCGGAGCGGGATTACTGGATCGACGTCCACGGCGGCGATGCGATGATCAACTCCTCGCTGGCGCTGGCGGGGCTCGTTTCGGGACCGGTCGGCAGCATTTCGTACGCGTTCGTCTCGCCGCTGCGCAAGCGGTTCTCGTCGAAGGCTCTGTGGGTGGGCGCCGACGTGTACGGCGATATGGTCTGCCTCGCCTTCTTCCTTGCGGGCGTCATCAACAATAATTACAAAAAGCTCAAGCCCATGCTGGTCGCATACGGGTTCCGCGAGGTATTCGCAAAGCTCCTGTTCGGCGTCAACAAGGTCATCAACGCGGATCTGTGGAACGAGGCCATGGATTACTGCGAGTGGAAAAGCGGCTACCGAATGGAGGCCACCACGGGCGTCGCAAAGAGCCTTGTCCTCAAGCTGCAGAACGTCGTCAAGAACTCCGTATTTCAGCTCATGATGAAAAAGATCGGTTACGTACAGGGGCTGAAGATCGGTACGCAGAGCGAAAAAACGAAGCGCTGGGAATTCATCCTCTGCGCCATCATGCCCACGATCACCGGCGCGCTCGGCATCGTTCCCAAGCTGTTCTGGCCGATCAACCGGAAAAAACGCGCGCAGATGCATTACGAGCTCGCCGAGCGCAGGAACGGTATGGTTTCGGGATATTTAGACGGTCTTGATCCCCGACGGTAACGCGCCCATGCGGCGCAGCGACTGCAACTGCGACCGTATCCGCGCGGAATAAAAAGATCCTTCCGACGTACGCATACAACAGAATGAAACGCATAGAGATCCGCGCGGGGACGGCCTGCGCGGATCTCTTTTTTGATTTTTCAATTTTACGGATCATCGGCTTTTCGGCGTCACGCGGATCATTCCACATGGAATACGGTCTCGCGCCCCGCCGAAAGCGTCACGCGGAACGCACCGCGATCGGTCGATATCTTTGTGCCGCCGAATTCGACGGTCCCGTCCCGGGGAAGCCGGACGGTATACGCGCCGTCAAACGCCGCCCGGAGCGAAAAGCCCGTTGGGCGTCCGCGGTCGATCTCGGCACCCACTACGACATTCCCGCGCGCTTTGAAGCCGCGGAACGACCCGCTGAACCAATCGGGAACCGCCGGGCAGATCGAGATCTCATCGTTCCGGCTTTGCAGCAGCATCTCGCCGACGCCCGCCGCGCCGCCGAAATTGCCGTCGATCTGGAAGGGCGGGTGCGTATCGAGCAGGTTGGGCAGCGTCGAGCGCGTAAGCAGAAGCCGCAGGTGCTCCCCCGCCGCGCCGCCGTCGCCCAGGCGCGCGAAGAGGTTGATCAGCCACGCGCGGCTCCAGCCGGTATGCCCGCCGCCGCAGGAAAGACGTTTTTCCAGCGTTCTGCGGATCGCGTCCAGCAGCTCCGGGGTATCCGGCCCGATCGCATGGTCCGGGTACAGGGCGAACGCGTGGGAGATGTGCCGGTGCCCGGGCTCCGGCTCGTCGTAGGGCTCGAGCCATTCGTTGAGCCTGCCGTCGGGTCCGACCGTGAGCGCGGGCATGCGGGAGAGCGCCCGCCGCGCCGCCTCCCGGGTCCCGGGATCGCTCCCGAGGATCTCCTCGGCGTCGATATAGTTCCGCAGCACCGCGGAGATGATCTCGATATCCATCGTCGGGGAGAAGCACAGGAACATTTCGCGTTTTTCGTCCCCGACGGGCAGATAATACCGGTTTTCCGGCGAGGTCGAGGGACCGGAGATGAGCCTGCCGCCGCGGTCCTCGAACATATAGTCCATATAGAACAGCGCACAGGCTTTCATGAAATCGTAGGCTGTCCCGCGCAGGAAGCTCTCGTCCCGGGTGAACAGATAGTGCTCCCACAGATGCGTCGAGAGCCATCCCGCGCCGTGGGGCCAGAGCCCCCAGAGGCCGTCCGCGGGGGCGGCGTAGCCGTAGATATCGCTCAGGTGGTGTACGACGGAGCCCCGGCAGCCGTAGGAATCGCGGGCGACGCGCGCGCCGGCGGGCAGAAGGGTCCCGTTCATATAACGGAACAGCGCTTCGCAGCATTCGCCGAGATTTGCCGTCTCGGCCTGCCAGTAGTTCATCTGCAGGTTAATGTTCGTATGATAATCGGCGTTCCAGGCGTTTTCAAGGGACTCGACCCAGACGCCCTGCAGGTTCGCCGGGAGCGTATCTGCACGAGAGGAGGAGATCAGAAGATACTTTCCGAAGGCGAAATACAGCGCCGCGAGCGCCGGGTCCCGCGCTCCGGGGTCGTTTCTCAGGCGTTCGAGCCGCGCGCCGACCGGGAGACGGGAAAGCGCCGGATCGCCCCCGAGGACAAGGTCGCTGCGCCGGCTGAACGCCGTGAAATCCCGGACGTGTTCCCCGAGCAGGTCGCCGAAGGGCGTTCTCAGCGCAAGCCGTTTTTCAAGCAGCGCGCAGAAATCTTCTCCGAGGCTGAATTCCGTCGCCGCGGACAGATACAGCGCGAGCGTTTTCGCGTTTTTGACCGCGATCCCTTCTCCGCAGGCCGAAACGGCGCCGTCTGTCTCGATCCGCGCGCCGACGGCGAAGGCATGTTCCCCTTTTGCGGTCAGTCCGCGGGCGAAAAAGCCATCCTGCGGATATTCGAGGGAGGTCAGATTCTCTCTTTTGTAAGCGATCT
>JAFRTA010000317.1 GCA_017427315.1 Clostridia bacterium | reverse complement strand
TCCGGCGCACGACTGCCGCAGCTTGGCTGCGCGGCACGAAAAAAAGAACAGGATGATTATATTTCGATAAATATCGAAACAGATATTGACAAACGGAACATATGATGCTATATTTGATTTGATGTACATCGAAACAAAAAACGAAACCAGGTGATAATCATGGAAAAATTGATCGACGAACTCAAATCACAGAAGATCGCGCTGACCGAACGGGCGGCGGCGCTCCGCGCGGAAAACAGAGGCGACGAGGCGGTGTTCTGCACCGTCCGCGCGAACGTATACGATATCTGCGCCACGGTCTGCGGCGTTCATATGAAAAAAGGCGGTCCCGCCGCCTTCGGCGCGATGCTGGAACGCTTCAAAAACGAATGGGGCGCCGCGCTGGAGAACGCGAAAAAACAGAACGACGCAAAGAAGATCTGCGTGGAGGAAACGAAGCTGGATGCGCTCGCGGACGTGAGCGCCCGTTTTGCCGCCGCGGGGTGCGAATAATGGACAGAGAAACGGCGATCCGCATTTTCAAGTGCCTCTCGGACGCGTCGCGTCTGAACATCATCGCGACGCTGCGGAACGGGGAGGCCTACGGCGAGCTTCTGGCGCAGCGGCTGGGCGTGAGCGCGTCCACGCTTTCGTTCCATATGAAAAAGCTGGAGGAAGCGGGGCTCGTCACCTCGCGCAAGGAGCAGTACTATACCGTTTACGCGCTGAATCCGGAGCTCATCCGTCTGCCTCTTTCCGAACTGCTCGCCGACGGCGCGGAGGGGGAGGACGAGGCGTACCGGCGGGAGGAAGCGTACCGCAAAAAGGTGATCGATTCGTTTTTCGACGCAGACCGACTGATCTCCATTCCCGTACAGCGCAAAAAAAAGCTGATCGTACTGCAGAAGCTCGCCGAACGCTTCGAGATCGGAAGAGTCTATGAAGAGGCGGAGCTCAGCGAGATCATCGCCCGCGTTCATCCCGATTACTGTACGCTGCGGCGGGATATGATCTCGGAGGGGATCCTGACGCGGGAAAACGGAAGATACGTCCGGATAAAATGATTCCCGCAACGGCCCGGGAACGGAGGAGAACGATGGAAGTAATCGGTTTTTTTGAGAGCGGCAGACGGGAGCACTGGCTGTGGGAGATCGGAAGAAGCGATTGGAGCGCGGGCGCTTTCCTGTATCGGCTGCTGAAAGAGGATAAGTTTTTCGAAACGGTCGGGGAGCACTCCGAAGTCCTTCTTCTGACGGACGGGGCCGAGCTGATCTCGTTCTGCACCTTCGCGGAAAAGGACGATATCCAGCCGACCGAGCTCACGCCGTGGGTCGGATTTGTATACACCTTCCCCGCGCATCGCGGGCGACGGTACGCCGGGATGCTGTTCGACGAGGTCGCGCGCCGCGCGCGCAAAGCGGGGATCCCCGCCGTTTACCTGTCGACGAACCACGTCGACCTGTATGAAAAATACGGCTTTTCTTATTTTGCGCAGATGCGGGATATCGACGGCGAATCCTCTCGGGTCTACGTGAAAAAAATCGGTTGAAATCCCGCTATAATAAAATAATAAAAAACTATTGCATTTTTCCGCAGAGTATGGTATACTTTGTAACCGTAAGCATACAGGAACAACGAGAGTGGGGCGACCCGCTCTTTTGTTTGATATGAGGAGGTCTGTTATGGCAGAGAAAAAAAACGTCGCCGAGACGGTGCGCGCGCTGGCGCAGCCGCTCGTGGAATCCCTCGGATTGAAGCTCTGGGACGTGCGCTTCGTAAAAGAAGGCGCCGACAGCATTCTGCGTATTATCATCGATAAAGAGGGCGGCGTGTGTATCGACGACTGCGTCGCCGTAAACGATATCCTCGACGAGCCTTTGGACGAATGGGACCCGATCAGCGTGCCCTACCGGCTGCAGGTCCAGTCCCCGGGCGCGGAGCGGGAGCTGATCCGGCCGGAGCATTTCGACGCCTATATCGGCGCGCCGGTCAAGGTCAAGCTGCATAAGGCGGTCAATGAGCGCAAACAGTATTCCGGCACGCTCGTTTCCTTTGACGGGGCCGAGGTCGCGATCGCGCTCGAAAACGGGGAAACGCTGAAATTCCCGAAGCAGGACGCGGCGTTCGTCAAGCTTGACGATCTGCGCGATTTTGCGTGAATCACATCCGTTTATCATTTATCATACCATATTGAAAGGAACTGATTATCAAAATGATTGTCAACGAAGATTTTTTCCTTGCGGTAAAACAGCTTGAAAAAGAGAAAAACATCCCGGCGGAGAAGCTTTACGAAACCATTGCGAACGCGCTGGTCACCGCCAAAAAGCACGATTTCGGCAGCAGAGACGACGTGGTCTTCTGCGATATCGACCCCGAAAAGCGCGAGATCAACGTTTACGCGGTCAAGACCGTCGTCTCCGAGATCGAGGACCCGATCACCGATATCCTGCCCGAAGACGCGCAGAAGTATATGCCCGGCGCGGAACCCGGCGATCTGGTCCGTATCCCGCTCGAGATCCGGGATTTCGGCCGTATCGTGGCGCAGAAGGTTAAGCACGTGATCCGTCAGGGCATCCGCGAGGTCGAGCAGACCCGTCAGAGCGCGGAGTTCCAGGGCAAAAATCAGGAAATCGTCACTGCCGTCGTGCAGGCCGTCGATAAGAAAACGGGTAACGTTTCGCTCGATATCAACGGCACCGAGAGCGTTCTGCCCAAGGCCGAGCAGGTCCCGGGCGAGTCGTTCCGCGTGGGCGATAAGATCAAGGTCTACATTTTCGACGTCCGCAGCCTTGACAAGGGCCTGCGTATCCGTATTTCCCGCACGCATTCCGGCTTTGTGAAGCGCCTTCTCGAGACGGAAGTCCCCGAGATCGCGGACGGTACCGTCGAAATCAAGGCGATTGCCAGAGAGGCGGGCTCCCGCACGAAGGTCGCCGTTGCCTCCAACGACGAGGACGTCGATCCCGTCGGCGCCTGCATCGGCCAGCGCGGCTCCAGAATCGACAACATCCGTTACATTCTCGGCGGCGACGAGAAGATCGACGTGATCCCTTACAGCGAGGATACCGACGCGTTCATCGCCGCGGCGCTCGCTCCGGCGGAGATCCTCAAGGTCGAGCAGGATCCCGCGGAGGAGATCGTTTATCACGTCACCGTCCCCGATAACCAGCTTTCTCTCGCGATCGGCAACAAGGGCCAGAACGCCCGTCTTGCGGCGAAGCTGACGGGGAAGAAGATCGACATCAACCCCGAAAGCGGGTTCTACGATCCCGAAAAGGCGGCTGCGGCGCTGAGCTGACGGCTGCGGAAAATACACGAAAGAATACGTCCATCGTTATCGGCGGAGAAAAGAGGCGGAAGGATGCAGCAGAAAAAAATACCGATGCGCAGATGTTCCGGCTGCGGCGAAAACAAACCGAAACGGGAACTGATCCGCGTCGTGCGGACGCCCGAGGGCAGCGTGGAGCTGGATCTCACCGGTAAAAAAAACGGCCGCGGCGCATATATCTGCCGCAGCGCGGAATGTCTGAAAAAGGCGGAAAAAGCAAAACGGTTCGACCGCGCCTTTGAAACGAGCGTGCCTCCCGAGGTTTACGAGGCGCTGCGAGGGGAGCTGACCGCGCTTGAATGAAAAGTTCCGGGCGCTGCTCGGTTTCGCGGTCAAGGCAGGCAAGGTCAGCTTCGGCCACGACGCCGCGAAGCAGTGCATCAGATTAAAAAGGGCGAAGCTGCTGCTCTTTGCCGCTGACGCGTCGCAGCGTCTGCGGGAGGAGCTGACGGGGCTTGCGGAGGGCGTGCCCGCGCTTGACCTTCCCGAAAACGCAGACGAGCTCGCCGCGCTCCTCGGCAGACGCGCCGCAGCGCTTGCGGTCAGCGACGGGGGATTCGCGCAAAGCCTTTTAAAAAACGCCGATACGACAGTAACAGGAGGATAAGATATGGCAGTACTGAAATATAAAATTCATGAGGCGGCAAAGGATTTCGGCAAGAAAAGCAGCGATATCATCGATCTGCTCGCGCAGTTTTCCGACGAGCCGAAAAAGTATCAGACGGTGCTGACGCCCGCGGATCTGGATATTATTTTCGACGCATTCACGCAGCAGACCGCGACGGACGATTTGAGCGATTATTTCAATATGCCTGCGCCTGAAGGCGTGAAGAAGCCGGAGCCCGCCGAAACGCAGGCGGACGCCGCGCAGGAGACCGCGCAGACGGATGCGGCGACGGCGGAAAAGCCCGCCGACGGGAAAGCGCCCGCGCAGCCCAATCTCCGGCAGGGAGCGAAGCCCGGCGCGGTGAAGCCCGCGGCGAAGCCGGACGACAAGAAGAAAAAGGACCAGCCTTATATCCAGGCGCGCACCAAGGGTGAGAAGAAGACCGTCGATACGCGAGGCGGCTACGTCGAGCTGGATAAGTACAACGAGAAGTATGAGAACATCGCCGGCGACAACAGCCGCAGAAGCGACCGCGACACCGGCAAGCAGAAGATCAAGCAGAAATCGCAGCAGTATAAAAAACAGGGCGGCAGACAGGGCAAACGCGAAACCGAGCAGGAGAAGCTCAAACGGATCGCCGACGCCCGCGCGAAGCAGCAGATTAAGGTCACGATCGGCGACGAGATCACGGTTGCGGAGCTGGCGTCTCAACTCAAGCTCAAGGTCACCGAGGTCATCAAAAAACTGATGGGCCTGGGCGTCATGGCTGCGCAGAATCAGACCATCGATTTCGATACCGCCGCCATCGTCGCCGAGGAGCTCGGCGCAAAGGTCGAGCGTGAGGTCGTGATCACGATTGAGGACAGGATCATCGATACGCACGAGGATAAAGAAGAGGAGCTCTCGCTGCGCGATCCCGTCGTCTGCGTCATGGGCCACGTCGACCACGGCAAGACCTCGCTGCTCGACGCGATCCGCCATACCGCGGTCACAGCGACCGAGTCCGGCGGCATCACCCAGCACATCGGCGCCTCGCGCGTCCACGTGAACGACAGAGACATCACCTTCCTCGACACGCCCGGCCACGCCGCGTTCACCGCGATGCGCGCCAGAGGCGCGATGGCGACGGATATTGCCATTCTCGTCGTCGCCGCAGACGACGGCATCATGCCGCAGACCATCGAAGCGATCAGCCACGCCAAGGCGGCGGGCATCGCGATCGTTGTGGCGGTCAACAAGATCGACAAGCCCGGCGCGAATCCCGAGCGCATCAAGCAGCAGCTCACCGAGCACGGCCTCGTGCCCGAGGAGTGGGGCGGCGACGTGATCTGTGTGAACGTCTCCGCGAAGACCGGCGAAGGTCTTGACGAGCTGCTCGAATCCGTTCTGCTGGTCGCCGATATGCTCGAGCTCAAGGCGAACGCCGACCGCGCCGCGAAGGGCGTCGTCATCGAGGCGCGTCTCGACAAGGGCAGAGGCCCCGTCGCCACGCTGCTCGTGCAGAACGGTACGCTCAAAACCGGCGACATCGTCGTCGCGGGTACTGCGGTGGGTAAGATCCGCGTCATGACCGACGACAAGGGCGGCCGCGTCAAGAGCGCGGGTCCGTCGATCCCCGTCGAGATCACCGGTCTTGCGGATACGCCGCAGGCGGGCGATACCTTCGACGCCGTGACTGACGAAAAGCTTGCCAGAGAGCTGGTCGAGCAGCGTCAGCAGGCGGATAAGGAGAAGCGCCTCAACGCCTCCGCGCACAGAGTCACCCTCGACAACCTGTTCTCTACCATCGCCGCGGGCGAGGTCAAGGATCTGAACATCGTCGTCAAGGCCGACGTGCAGGGTTCCGTCGAGGCGGTCTCGCAGAACCTCGAAAAGCTCTCCAACGAGGAGGTTCGCGTCCGGGTCATCCACGGCGGCGTCGGCGCGATCACCGAGTCCGACGTCATGCTGGCGGACGCGTCCAACGCGATCATCGTCGGCTTCCACGTGCGTCCCGAACCCTCTGCGGTCGTTTACGCCGAGCGCGTGAGCGTGGATATGCATATGTATAACGTCATTTACGACTGCATCGAGGATATCGAGGCGGCGATCAAGGGTATGCTCGCGCCGAAGTTCCGCGACGTGGATATCGGCCGCGCCGAGGTCCGGAACGTCTTCAAGCTTTCGACCTACGGCACCATCGCGGGCAGCTATGTGCAGGACGGCAAAATCGCCAAAAACTGCAAGATCCGCGTCGTGCGCGACGGTATCGTGATCTTTGAGGACACCATCGCCTCGCTGCGCCGCTTCAAGGACGACGTCAAAGAGGTCGTCGCGGGCTACGAGTGCGGTATCGGCCTCGAAAAATTCAACGACATCAAGGAGCGGGACGTTCTCGAGGCGTTTATCACCGAAGAATACAAGGAGGGTTGACGGTTGCCTAATTTTAAAAATAACCGTACCGCCGAAGATCTCAAACGCGAGATCGCGGCGATCGTCCGCGAGCTGAAGGACCCCCGCGTGCGGGAGACGCTGATCACCGTGATGCGTGTGGAAACTTCGCCGGATCTTTCTTATGCGAAGGTGTTCGTCAGCTCGATGCAGGGGCTCGAAGGCGCGAAAACCGCCGTCGAGGGCCTGAAAAGCGCTTCCGGCTTTATCCGTCGGGAGTTGAGCGCCAGACTGCATATCCGCAAATCGCCGGAGCTGAAGTTTATCGCGGACGACTCGGTGCGCGAGAGCATCGAAATGTTTGAAAAACTGAAAAAATCCGGCCAAAAGGAGGCAGACGACAATGAGAATTGATATCCCGTTTGCCGCCGGTCTTCTTCGCGCGAACGATAAATTCGAAATTCTGTGCCACGCTGCGCCGGACGGCGATACCGTCGGCTGCGGCTTCGCGCTCTGCCGCGTGCTGCAGCAGATGGGAAAACAGGCGTTCGTCACCGTCGACGACGTTATTCCCGCCTGTTTCGATTATCTTTTCCCTGCGGTCGAAAAACAGAGCTTTGCGCCGGAATTCATCATTGCAGTAGACGTCGCGACGCTCGATATGCTCGGCTCGGAGACGCATGTCGCGAAATACAGGGGCAGGATCGATCTTTGCATCGACCATCATGCGTCGAATACCGATTACGCAAAGTATACGCTGCTCGAGACCGAGCCGGAGGCATCCGCTGCGGCGGAGACGCTTCTGCAGGTGTTTTACGCCATGGGCGCGCTTGTCGATCCGATGACCGCCGACTGCATCTATACCGGCATCGCGACGGATACGGGCTGCTTCCGCTATACGAACACCACCTCGCGCACCTTCCGCATCGCGGCGGACCTTCTGGATAAAGGCGCGCGGCTGGAGCTGATCAACAAGCGGAATTTCGATACGAGGACGAAAACATACAGCGCGCTCGAAGCGCTGGCGCTCGCTACGCTGAACACCTATTTCGACGGCAAATGCGCCATGCTTGACATCACGCAGGAGATGTACCGTCTCAGCGGCTCCGACGAAAGCGAAGCGCACCCGCTCAAGGCCCTGCCCCGGCAGGTCGAGGGCGCGCTGGTGGGCGTGACGGTCAAAGAGGAAAAAGACGGCAGATTCCGCGCTTCCGTGCGTACGAATTCGCCGGTGGACGCGTGCAATATCTGCAAACGCTTCGGCGGCGGCGGGCATAAGCGCGCTTCCGGGTGCGATCTGCCCGGCGATACGATCGACGAGGCGAAAAAGAATATCCTCGAGAGCATCCGTATCGAACTGGAAAAACTATGACGGGATTTCTCTGTCTTTACAAAAAGAGCGGCAGAACCTCTTTTCAGGCGGTCGCCGAGGTGCGGCGGCTGACGGGGGAAAAGAAGCTCGGGCATACCGGGACGCTTGATCCGATGGCGGAGGGCGTTCTGCCCGTTGCGTTCGGCAGGGCGTCGAAATTCATCGAGCTTCTGCCGGATCATGAAAAGGCGTATAACGCGCGGCTGCGGCTCGGTCTGCGCACCGATACGCTCGACGTCACCGGAACGGTTGTCGAAACGGGAGAAATCGCCTGCACGGAAAACGACGTGCGCGCGGTCCTTTCTCGGTTTACGGGCGATATTCTGCAGGTGCCGCCGATGTATTCGGCCAAATCCGTCGGCGGTGTTCGTCTCTATAAGCTCGCGCGGGCGGGGGAGGAGATCGAACGCGCCGCGGTCCCGGTGCATATCGAATCAATTGATTTTCTCGGAGCGGTCGGCGAAACGGAATACGAAATCGCCGTGCGCTGCGGCAGGGGAACGTATATCCGCTCCCTGATCGACGATATCGGGAACGCGCTCGGCTGCGGCGCCGTGATGACGAAGCTGACGCGCACGTACTCCAACGGCTTCGATATCCAAGACGCGCACACCGCGGAGGAGATCGCCGCGTGCGGGAATATTGAAGCGTTGCTGATCCCCGTGGACCGGGTGCTGGAGATCTATCCCGCGATCCCGGTTTCCGCGAAGCAGACGAAGCTGTTCAAAAACGGCGTTTCGCTCGATCCGGCAAGGCTTGAGATCCCCGCGGGATCCGCGTGTTACCGGATCTATGCGCCCGACGGCGGATTTATCGGCGTCGGAGAGCTTGCGGACGGCGCGATGAAGATGCGGAAGCTGTATGATATTAGTTGATAGTTGTTAGTTGTTAGTTGATAGTTGTGCGCTGCGAGCTATGAACTGCGGGTTACGAGTTACGGGCTACGGATTACGAGCAACGGGCTTCGGGCTGCGAGCAACGAGCAACGAACAACGAGCAACGAACAACTATTCAGGAAAGGCGGTCCCTGTCGGATGTCTGAAAACCAAAACGCGCCCCGGCAGCCCGTCGCCGCCGCGCTCGGCAATTTCGACGGGCTGCACATCGGTCATGCGACGGTGATCGAAGCCGCCGTCCGGCAGGAGGCGCGGGGCTTCGATCCCGTCGTGCTGAAATTCCGCGAGCACCCGATGCGGTTTTTTCCGGGGGGAGAGCGGGGGCTGATCCTGACCGACGAGGAGGACGGGCGGCGCATCGAATCTCTCGGCGCGCGGGTCGAATATCTGGATTTCTCCGCCGTTCGGGGACTTTCTCCCGCGGAGTTCATCGACGGCGTGCTTCTGCCGTTGGGCGTGCGTTTCGTCTCCTGCGGGTATAATTACCGTTTCGGAAAAAACGCGGCGGGAGACGCCGGGACGCTGAAGGAATTGTGTGAAAAACGCAATATAGAAGTCTGCGTGTGCGGAAAGGTCGAATATCACGGGACGGCGGTCTCGTCCACCGCGATCCGCGAAGCGCTGAAAGACGGCGATATCCCGCTTGCAAACGCGATGCTCGGCTATCGATACGGTTATTGCTTTGAGGTCGTGCACGGCGACGCGCGGGGCAGGGCGCTCGGCGCGCCGACGGCGAATCAGTTCTTCCCGCCGGAGCTTTTAACGCCGAGATACGGCGTATACGTTTCGAGCGTCGAGATCGGCGGCAGATCGTATCCCGGCGTGACGAATATCGGCATTCGTCCGACGGTCGGGGGAGAAGCGCGCAGCGAGACGCATATCGTCGGCTTTGACGGCGATCTTTACGGCAGTCTTCTGCGCGTCGAACCGATCCGGTACCTGCGCGAGGAACGGCGTTTCGCGTCGCTCGAGGAATTGAGCGCGCAGATCGCCCGCGATAAAGCGCAGAGCCTCGAAATATTTAACGGTGAAGTGAATTGATATGAAAATCGTGCTTGCGTCCGCGTCTCCGCGGCGCAGAGAAATATTGACGCTTGCGGGGCTCGCGCCCGACGAGATCATTCCCTCGGACGCGGACGAGACCGTGCTGGACGGGCTGACCCCCGCCGAAACGGTGATGATGCTGGCAAAACGCAAGGGGGAAAGCGTAAAGCCCCGCGCGGGAGAAGACGCGGTCGTGATCTCTTCCGACACCGTGGTCGCGCTGGGGAATGAGATCCTCGGCAAGCCCGCCGACCGGGCGGACGCCTTCCGGATGCTGCGGCTGCTGTCGGGGAAAAAGCATCACGTTTACACCGGCGTATATATCACGCGCGGCGGGCGGGAAACGCTGTTCTACAACGCCACGGAGGTGGAGTTTTACGCGCTGACCGACGGCGAGATCGAATCGTATCTCGATACCGGCGAGCCGTTCGACAAGGCGGGCGCTTACGGGATCCAGGGCAGAGGATGCTTCCTTGTAAAACGCATCGACGGGGACTTTTTCTCCGTGATGGGTCTGCCCGCAGCGGAGGTTTATCGCGCTGTAAGCGCGATAAACAATGAATAATGGACAATGATAATGAATAATGGACAATGGATAATGGACAATTGTTGAAGGGGCTTCCGATATTATCCATTATCCATTGTCCATTATCCATTTATAATTATATAAGTAAAGGCAGTGAATGATATGTACAGTCTGAAGTCCGCAAAACGCATCGTATTCAAGGTCGGCACCTCCACGCTGACCTATCCGACGGGCAAAACGAACCTGCGCAGGCTCGCGGCGATCGCCCGCGTGCTGTCCGATCTGTCCAACGCGGGCAAGGAGGTCGCGCTCGTCTCTTCCGGCGCGATCGGTGTGGGCGTGGGTAAGCTTGGCCTTGCCGAAAAGCCCTCGGATATCCCGTCCCGGCAGGCGGCGGCGTGCATCGGGCAGTGCGAGCTGATGTTCACCTACGATAAGTTTTTCTCCGAATACGGCAAGATCACCGGGCAGCTCCTCATCACGAAAAGCGACGTCGAGAGCGACGAGCGGCGGACGAATCTGATCAACGCATTCGATAAAATGCTGCAGTTCGGCGTGATTCCGATCATCAACGAGAACGATTCCGTCGCCGTGGAGGAGATCACCTACGGCGACAACGACAACCTTTCCGCGATCGTGGCGAAGCTGATCCACGCGGACGCGCTCGTGATCCTCACGGATACGGACGGGCTGTTCACTGCGAACCCGCAGGAGGACGAGACGGCTACGCTGATCCCGCTTGTGACGGAGATCACGGCCGAGATCGAGGCGCTTGCGGGCGGCAGAGGCTCGACCCGCGGCACCGGCGGCATGGTCACGAAGCTCGCCGCCGCGAAGCTCGCGACGGATGCGGGCATCGACACGGTCATTATGAACGGCAGTACGCCGGACGATATTTACAAGCTGTTCGACGGGCACACCGTCGGATCGTTCTTCAAGGCAAGGTGAATGATATGAATGAAAATATGATCGAAATGGGCAAACGCGCGCGCGAGGCGGCTTACGTTCTCGCCGGATTGACGAGCGCGAAGAAAAACGAGCTTCTGCGCGCGATCGCCGCCGAGCTGACGGAGAACGCGGGCGCGATCGCCGCCGCCAATGCGGAGGATATCCGCGTCGGGCGGGAGAACGGGCTTTCCGAGTCGCTGATCGACCGGCTCGCCTTTGATGAAAAACGCGTCTGCGCCTGCGCGTCGGCGGTGCGCGACGTTGCTGCGCTGCCCGATCCCGTGGGACGCGCCCTCTGGGGCTCGGAGCATCCGAACGGGATGCGCATCACCCGCGTGACCGTTCCGCTGGGCGTGATCGGCATGATCTACGAGGCGCGGCCCAACGTCACGATCGACGCGGCGGCGCTCTGCGTCAAATCCGGCAACGCGGTGATCCTGCGGGGCGGCAAAGAGGCGATCAACTCCAACAAGGCGTCCGTCGCCGTGATGCGCGGCGCGCTGGAATCCGTGGGGCTTCCCGCGGACTGCGTTCAGCTGATCGAGGACACCTCCCGTCAGTCCAGCGTTGCCCTGATGCACCTGAACGGGTATATCGACGTGCTGATCCCCCGCGGAGGCGCGGGACTGATCCGCGCGGTGGTGGAAAACGCCTCCGTGCCTGTCATCGAGACCGGCGCGGGCAACTGCCACGTCTTTGTCGACGAAACAGCGGACGTCGGCATGGCGGCCCGGATCGTATTCAACGCGAAAACGAGCCGTCCCTCGGTCTGCAACGCCTGCGAGAGCCTGCTGGTGCATGAGAAGATCGCCGAAAAGGCGCTGCCCGCGATCGCCGCGCGCCTTGCGGAAAAGAACGTCGAGATCGTCGGCGACGAAACCGTTTGCGCGATCCTGCCCGGAGCCGCGTCCGCGACGGAAGAGGACTGGGGCAGGGAATATCTCGATTATAAGATCTCGGTCAAGACCGTGAAAAGCGTGGACGAGGCGATCCGCCATATCAACAAATACAGCACGCACCACAGCGAGGCGATCGTGACGGAGAGCTACGAAAACGCCGAAAAATTCCTGAACGGCGTGGATTCCGCTGCAGTCTACGTGAACGCGAGCACGCGCTTCACCGACGGCGGCGAATTCGGCTTCGGCGCGGAGATCGGCATTTCGACGCAGAAGCTGCACGCCCGCGGCCCGGTGGGGCTGGAGGCGCTCGTCACGACGAAATATCAGATCCGCGGCGGGGGGCAGGTGCGGTAATTAAGAATTCATAGATCGGCCAACCCCGGCATAATATGGAATATCGGATCCTGTGATACTTCGGAGCGGCAATGAGCAAGGAAAAACAAAAAAAGAAAAATCAAAGAAAAAAAACCGGCGTGATCCTGAAGATCGCGCTGGTTTTTTCGCTGCTTATCATCGCCGGGCTTTCCGCGGCGCTGGTTTTCGTCACCGTGCAGAGCCCCGTGAACGTGATCACGGGTACGGGAAAGATCCTGACGGGCAGGGCCGGAAACAGCGGCGCTTTCTATTCTTATTATGAGAAGGGCAGAGGAAAGAAGCTGCTCACGCCCTATGAGGACCACGGGCTCGGCACGGGCATGATGTGCGAGGTGATCGCGCCCTACGGCGAGTGCACCGACGGCGCGAACGAGCGCAACAGCTCCGATCCGCTGTATTCTCCGCTTGCGCGCGGCACGGTGGACCGCGTGGTCTCCGTCGCGGGCAGCGCGGAGCAGCCCGTTTATGTACTGGAAAGCGGCGTGAAAATCAACGACGAATACATAAAGATCACCGACCCGGCGTATCTGATGCCGGAAAACACGCTGCGTTACTGCGGTGAAGAGCCCGTGATCGGCGGCATGAAGCTCATTTTCGATACGGACTGGGCGGTCCCCGTGCGGGTGACGCTCACGCCGCAGAGCTATTTCACAGGCTACGGAGGCAGGGAGTTCAACGTCTCCGATTTTTCCGCGAAATATATCGACATTCACTTTT
>JAFRTA010000316.1 GCA_017427315.1 Clostridia bacterium | reverse complement strand
TGCCGCCCATCGAGAAACCGCCGATATAGATGCGGCTCACGTCGATATTCTGTTTGTTCCGCGAGATAAAGTCGTCGATCGTCGCCTTGAGAGGCTCGACGAGAAGATAATCCCAGAACAGGCCTTGTTCCTCAAGAGAGCGGGGGCAGAGGATATAGGCGCCCTTCGCGCCGGAAAAACGGCTCTGGAATTCGTCGGAAGCCCAGTACGCGATGGGATTCGATACGATCTGGTCGCCGTCGAAATGGCCCTCGCCCATACCGTGCAGAAAGATCACGAGCGGATATTTCGTTCTGTCGTTCTTCTTCGCAGCCGGCGAATAGTATCTGTAATCAAGCTGATAACCGTTCGTTTCGGGTCCCTTGCCGCCCTCGAAACGGTCGATGAGCCCCTGCCACTCTTCGGTGATCTTCATACCGTTGCGGTTGACGGTCTCGGCAAACGCCGCGACGCCGCAGGCAGAACAAAGCAGGACCGCCGCAAGCAGCACGGCAACGATTTTTTTCAGTTTCATAAATACTGCCTCCCGGAATATCTTTATTGGTATCATATCACATTGAATGAACGCTTGTCTATACGTTTTGCGAAAGTCCTTCATTTTCGGTTCGGTTCTGCAGGAACCGGGCGTTCAGTCGCTGCGAGATTTCCGTCCTGCCGTCGTCCGCGATATCGATGCGCGTCACGCCGACCTGCCAGTCCTTTTCCGGCCGGCCGAAGACGCGGCCCATATGATAGGTCCCGTAGCCGCCGGGCTGGACGTAAACGAGCTTCACGCCCTCGTATTCGGCGCAGAAATCGTTGATGTGGTCGTGCCCGACAAAAACCGCTTTCGTGCCGTTCGCCTTCATCACGTCGAAAAAGCCGCTGTTGAAGGCGGGACACCCGACGGTCTCATACTGCGCGCCGTACAGAATCCCCGCCCTGCCGGAGGGGACAAAAACGCGGTCCTCAAGGTTTTCGGCGTCGAACACGTTTTCATATTCCGGCACGGCGATATGCATGAATACAAGATTCCCGTCCGTCCCGTACTCCCGCCGGTTCCGGTCGCAGAGCAGCGAAAACCACGCGATCTGATCCTTCTTGATAAAATCATAGCCGCCGGCGTCCGCCGGTCTTCCGTGCAGAAGATTGTATTCCGGCAGCGCGTGCTTGCCGGAATCCAACAGAAACAGGGACGCGAGCAGCCTGTCGCCGCGCCTGACGTTGACGCAGTAATTCCCGACGCCGAACAGGTCCCCGGGTCCGGTCTTGCTCAAACAATGCGGATAATGCTCAATCGCATGCAGCAGCCGGTATTTTTCGGGATCTCGGCCGACGCCGCGTTCGTGGTTGCCGAAGACGAAGCACCAGTAAACGCCGGTCCGCTCCATCATTTCCGCAAACTGCACCGCGTCGAGCACCGGCTGCCGCGTCTCGAAGATATCCCCTGTCAGGATCACGAGATCCGGGCGCTCTCGGGCAAGATTTTTCAGGAACAGGCGGATCGTCTTATAATCGAGCTCCGTTTTGTTTTCAAGGTGAAAATCCGTCGTCGCCATGATGCGGAACGGACCGGCAGAGGTCTTTTCGATATAGAACTCCCCCGCAGTCTCCTGCAAAATGCGCACGTCGGAGCCGACGAACGGGATGTCGGCGCGCGGGGCGAACAGGTTTTTCGCACCTTTGCCGCCCGTCGCGGCGAATACCGCGTTTTCCGCCGCGAGACCCGCGCGGCAGAGCGTCCGCCGGGCGTCGGCGCGAAAATTTCTCAGCATAAACGCGCTCCGTTAAAATACGATCTTCGAGGCGATATAGCTTTCGAGCTCGCCGATGGGCAGGCGCACCTGCTCCATGGTGTCGCGGTCGCGCACGGTGACGCAGCCGTCGTTCTCGCTGTCGAAATCGTAAGTCACGCAGAAGGGCGTGCCGACCTCGTCCTCGCGGCGGTAGCGCTTGCCGATGGACCCGGTCTCGTCGAAGTCGGTCATGAACTTCTTGTTCAGCACGTTGTAGACCTCGAGCGCCTTTTCCGACAGCTTCTTTGAAAGCGGCAGAACGGCGACCTTGTAAGGCGCGACGATCGGGTGCAGGTGCAGCACGACGCGCACGTCGTTTTTCTCCGCATCGACGACCTCCTCGTCGTACGCCTCGCAAAGCAGCGCGAGCACGGTGCGGTCGAGGCCATAGGTCGATTCGATGATGAACGGAATGAATTTTTCGTTCGTCTCGGGGTCGAGATAATCCATCTTCTGCCCGCTGTATTCCTGATGACGGGTCAGGTCGAAATTCGTGCGGTTGTGCGTGCCGTTGATCTCGCCCCAGCCGAAGGGGAACAGGAACTCGATATCGCATGCCGCCTTCGCGTAGTGGGCGAGCTTTTCGTGGTCGTGGAAGCGCAGATGCTCCGCCGGGATGCCGAGGTCCTTATAATAATCAAGACCGTACTGCTTGAAATATTCGTAAAGCCCGGTGTCGTCGCCCTCTTTGCAGAAGGTCTGGAACTCCATCTGCTCAAATTCGATGGTGCGGAATGTAAAGTTTCCGGGCGTGATCTCGTTGCGGAACGCCTTGCCGATCTGCCCGATGCTGAACGGCAGCTTCGCGCGCATGCTGCGCTGTACGTTGAGGAAGTTGACGTATTCGCCCTGCGCGTTCTCGGGACGAAGGTAGATCACGCTCTTCGCGTCGTTCGTCACGCCGCGGTAGGTCTGGAACATCAGGTTAAACTCGCGGATATCCGTAAAATTATGCTTGCCGCAGTTCGGGCAGGGGATGTGATGGTCCTTGATATATTGGAACATCTCCTCCTTCGTCATGCCGTCCGCGTGCGCGTCGGGGTCGAAGTCGTCGATCAGGTTGTCGGCGCGGTGGCGCATCTTGCACTCCTTGCAGTCCAGCAGCGGGTCGGAGAAGGACGCGACGTGGCCGCTCGCCTCCCAGACGCGGGGGTGCATGAGGATATCCGCGTCGACCTCGTAGCTGTTTTTGCGTTCCTGGATGAAACGCTTGCGCCAGGTATCCTTGACGTTGTTTTTCAGCCGCGCGCCGAGGGGCCCGTAGTCCCATGTATTCGCAAGACCGCCGTAAATATCGCTGCCGGCGAAAATAAATCCTCTGTTTTTGCAAAGAGCCACGATTTTTTCCATCGTTTTTTCCGTATTGTTCATTCTTCTTCCTCCGTATAAAAAAGATACATATATATTACACGCGCGGGCGTAAAATGTCAAGCCCGACCGACTGTTGGTTCTTTTCTTAAAACCGTGAAAAGTTAGGGAAACAAAGGAGTACAATCGAGTTTCAATTTACCAACGACAAGATAAATCATACAAG
>JAFRTA010000315.1 GCA_017427315.1 Clostridia bacterium | reverse complement strand
CTGTCCTTAGTACGAGAGGACCGGGGCGGACGCACCGCTGGTGCATCGGTTGTCACGCCAGTGGCACGGCCGAGTAGCTATGTGCGGATTGGATAAACGCTGAAAGCATCTAAGCGTGAAGCCATCTCCAAGATAAGATATCCCATGGCTTAAGCCAGTAAGACCCCTCAAGGACTATGAGGTTGATAGGCAGCGTGTGTAAGCATGGTGACATGTGCGCTTAGCTGTACTAATAGGTCGAGGGCTTGACCTTACACTTTGGTTCTTTCTTCACTTCCCTCTTTGTTCGGTTTTGAGGGTGCTTTGTCACAAAAGAAATTCAGGACTTCTTTGAAGTCCTTTTTTCTTTTATCCGATTTTAAATATTATTCACAGATTTATCACCCCCGTCGCAAAATCGTATGTATAATAGTATTCAAGGCAAACGATATTTGTTTATCGAAAGGAGACCGACAATGTAAATCACGCCAAACGTACCCAAAGGGCTTTTGAGCCCTTCCGTGCTTTGGTTTTGTTTTTAAGGAGTTCATACGATGCGCAAAGTATTATATGTTCTGTTATCATTGTTGTTCGTTTCGGTCTTTATCACGGTTGTTGCGCTGCAGGCGTTTTCCGCAGAAGATATCTATGAAACGCACGTGGAGTGCGATTTCAACGGTTTTATGGATATGAACGGGGAGATGCTTGCCGAATCGATTGAATACTTTATCAATACGGCAGATATCGACCTTTTCATTGCGGTCAGAGAATCCCTGAACGGGGAGAAAGAAATATCCGATCAGGCTGCTGAGGCCTATCTGAGAGACCGTTACAGCGATTTTTTGAGCAATCGGGAGCGCGGAGCGCTTGTCCTTATGCTGCTGTCGACGGACAGCGGGAGCGGCTGGAGGTTCTACGCCGCGGAAAATGACATTTCACGGGTTTTTTCCGATGAGGTCCCCCCGGTCCAGTTATACTTCGACGAATGCATTGCCGAAGGATACGGGACGGAAACGAGTCTCGGAGAAACGGTCCGCCTGCTGGCGGACGGCATGGTATTCGGCTTTGCGGAGCACGCCGTTGAGCCGATGTATATCGGTTTTACGGAATACGACGACAGAGAATTCGATCCGGATGCTCCGTTCTACGGCTTGAGCGAAGAAGAATACGCCGCGATAAGCGAAATGGTGCCCGATTTTTCAAACGACGGCGGTTTCGATTGGGAGGCGTTCGCCGCAGCGCTCCCGAAAGCAGTAATCGGTATTCTGGCGGCGTTGATCAAAGTGTTTCTGAAAAAAACAAAAGGTGATAATAAAAAAGAAGAATAAAAAAGATGCCGGCGGAGCGATCCGTCGGCATCTTTCGGTGGATATCCCACTATTCGGCCGCAGGCTCCTGCGGCGCTTTTTTAAAGCGGAGCCCTGCCGTGTCCGAGACGGGCAGAGAGAACACGATGCTTTTTGCCTTTGAGTTCAATCCCGCCTTCTCCATGATCGCCCGCATGATTTCGTTTTTGCGCTCTGTTTTTGTGACGATCATCACCATGTCTTTTTCCGCGGCGAGGGAGATGCCGAGAAACTTTTCCGCACTTTCCATGCCGGTGCCGCGGGCGTGCAGAACCGTGCCGCCGGCCGCTCCTGCGGCTCTCGCGGCGTCCATGACGTTTTCGTTATAACCCTGATTGCAGACGGCGACGATCAGTTCGATATCCGTGTTCTGCATAACGCTTTCCTCTCCCTGTTCAAAATTTTGTCCGTGCGTCAGAAAGTCCAGCTCTTTTTTGCCGCCGACGCTGCTCATCGGCACCGTGAACGCGACCCCCGTGCCCGGGGAGCCGATATAAAGCTCGTCGAGAAGCCCGGTTTTCGTCGTTTCCCATATCTCTTTCGTGACGACCGAAAAACAGACCGCCTTTTCGTTTTCGTCAAGCCCGAGAAAATCGAGCACTTCGTTTGTCGCCGTGCCGTAGCCGAGAGATATGAAGTTGACCGCGAGCCGGTTTTTTTTATAAAGCTTGATAAATTCCGTCAGCCTTGCCCGTTCGGCGACGGTGACCATCAAATAAAGCTCGCTCATATATCGCCGTCCTCCTTAAAGCTCGATGATCTCGTAAAGCTCGTTGTCTTCCCGGCGGGCGTCGTCGGAAAGCCCGGCGGGCTTGGTTTTATGCTGATAAACGACGCCGAGGATCTGAATGGTCAGCAGCGGCGTCATCGCGACCATGGCGACCACGCCGAACGCGTCCGTTACCACGTCGCCGCCCAGCGCCGCGCACGCGCCGACCGAGAACGGCAGCAGGAACGTCGCCGTCATCGGCCCGGAGGCGACGCCGCCGGAGTCGAACGCGATCGCCGTGAATATCTTCGGCGTGAAGAAAGAAAGGACGATTGCCGCAGTATAACAGGGAATGATAACCAAAAGAATATTCAGCCCCGTCAGCACCCGCGTCATTGCGAGCCCCAGGGAAAGGCATACGCCGGCGGAGAGCGCGACCCGCAGGCTTTTTCCGCCGATTGCGCCGTCGGTCAGCTCTTCCACCTGCCGCATCAGTACGTAGACCGCAGGCTCGGCGCGAACGATGAAATAACCGATCAGCATGGCGACGGGAACAAGAATCCATTTAAATCGCAGCCCCGCGATCACCTGTCCGAGATAGGAGCCTGCGGGCATAAAGCCCACGTTCACGCCGGTGAGGAAAAGCACAAGCCCGATATAGGTATATACGACGCCGACCGCAATGCGCAGCAGCGTCTTTTTTTCGAGCCGAAGACGCACGAGCTGGAAGAGCGCAAAGAATACGGCGATCGGCAGCAGCGCGAGTGCCATTTCCTTGACGTATTCGGGCAGCGCGTCGGTGAACAGACGCGCCATTTCGACGGATTGCGTCGCGTCCGGCAGCAGCGCGGGGGCGTACGCAGCCGTTTCCGGCCGGTAGATCATGCCGAGCGCCAGCACGGAAATGATCGGCCCGACGGAACAAAGGGCGATCAGGCCGAACGAGTCGTCCGCCGCGTGCCGGTCGCTTCGGATCGACGCGATGCCGATACCGAACGCCATGATGAACGGCACCGTCATCGGTCCCGTGGTCACGCCGCCGGAATCAAACGCCACGGCGATGAAATTTTTCGGCGCGAAAGCAGTGAGAAGAAAAACGAGCGCGTAAAACCCGAAAAGCATATACTGCAGCGGGATTTTGAAGAGCATGCGCGTCAGCGCGACGGCAAGCATCAGCCCCACGCCGAGCGCCACCGAGGCGATCAGAACGAGATTCGGCACGCTCTGCACCTGATTCGCAAGTACCTGAAGATCGGGTTCGGAGACCGTGATCAGAAAGCCGAGCAGAAAGCCGAGCGGTAAAAACAGAAGCAGTCTGCGCGTTTTCGTCAGATGCGCGCCCAGCTTTTCGCCCATCGGCTCCATCGCCATTTCCGCGCCGATGTTGAACAGCATCATACCGACCGTCAAAAGCCCGCCCCCCGTGAGGAAGGCGAGCAGGATATGCGCCGGCGTCGGCGCGACCGTGAAGGACAGCAGAAGCACGATCGCGATGATCGGCAGCACGGCGACGAGGCTTTCTTTTAACTTTTCGCGCAGTTTTCCCGCCGTCATGCAGACGTTCCTCCTTGTCCCGGAATGATAAAAACGAGAGCTTATCGGTCGATCGCAGCTTCGGCGAACGCGATTTTTTCTCTGTTGTAGGTGTAGGTAATATACAGCCGGTTCCCGTCGGCGATGATCGCGGGGTAGGAGAATTCCCCGCCGGGGATATCCTCCAGCACGGCGGCATCTTTGAAGGTCGCGCCGTTGTCCGTCGAGACGGAAAGCGTCAGCGGGCTGCGCTCGCGGGAATCCGTCGGATTGGAAACAAGCCAGAGCCTGCCGTCCCCGGTCCGTACGCAGTCCACGCCGCTGTTGTTGTTCGGAATGTCCGTTCTGCGCGCGGGCTCCCATTTTCGGCCGCCGTCGTAGGAGTCGCTTTTATAAAGTCTGCCGCTTTTTGAGCGCATCAGGCAATGCAGAACGTTCTTGTCGTCCTCCCACAGCGTCGGCTGGATCAATTGCGGCCTTCCGCAGGGACGCGGGATCATCACTTTTGTCCATTTGTCGCCGTCGTCGAACGAAAGGTCGATAAACGGCTGCCAGTCCTGATTTTTCTCGGTGGACGCGGGCGCGAGCACCGTGCCGTTGGCGGCGCGCAGGCACTTGTTCTTCACGGGGCCTCTGCCGCCCGATGCGTCGCCGACCACGAGGAACTTCGGCTCCGTCCACGTTTGGCCGCCGTCGCGGCTGTCGGCGTATTTCGTGACCCACGAGCCGATGCGCTTGCCCTCCTTGAAAAACAGGCGCACGACGCCGTTTTTCTTCAAAAACAGCACCGGATTCCAATGCGGAGCGTTTTCCTGGCCGGGCAGTTCGCGCGGCGGCGACCATACGCCGCCGTCGCAGACGGCGTATTTGATTCGCACGTCGTCGTTCTTTTCCGCCGTACCCGCGAACCACGCGGCGAGCAGCCGCCCGTCCGGCAGCTTCAGTATCGTTGAAGCGTGACACGCTTTCGCGGCGTCTTGTTCAAAGATAAAAGACTTTTTGATTTCCATTTTCAGCGCTCCTTTTGGTTGGAATACCGACTATGGCGATAAAACGGCATGTCATGAAAGCGCGATCTCTTTGTGCGCTTCGGAAGAATCGTAGACCGCCTGCATGATCTTCGATGTGAGGATCGCGTTCGAGATATCGTTGCGGTTGCGCTCGTGCTTCCGCACGCACTCGACGAAATCCAGCACCTCGTCGCGGTGCATGTCGTTTTTGACAAACGAGGGAACGGATCTCATCAGCATGCCGTTCTGCTCGGTGTAAAGCGTGAAGCCGTTCATATATTCATGGCGGATGCCGCCCTTGGTGCCGATGAAGTCGATGAACGTGCCGGGCTCGTCGATATTCTCCGCCCACGCGCCGTTGAATGTGATGACGGGGCCGGTGGTGCGGATCAGGCCCGTGACGGAATCGTCCACGTCGCAGGTGCCGTTGGGGTCATAGTCCTGCTGCGCCCACATGCGGGTGAAGGTGTATTTGGGAATGTCCGCGCCCAGCTTGCAGAACGCTTCGCCGCTGACGGTCAGGGGCTGGGGGTCGCCGCAGACGTATTCCACGAGGTCGAGGTAGTGCACGCCCCAGTCGATCAGCGCGCCGCCGCCGGATTCCGCGTGCGTGGTGAACGCGCCGCCGAGGCCGGGAATGGAGCGGTAGGCGCGGAACGAGGCGTAAACGTGGTAGACCTCGCCCAGAACGCCTGCGTCGATCAGCTCCTTGATCTTGTTGACCGCGGCGCCGTAGCGGTTGCATACGCCGATGGAAAGGATGCGGCCCGTCTCGTAGGAGACCTTTTGCATTTCGAGCGCTTCGGAGAGAATGCGGGCGGCGGGTTTTTCGCAGAGCACGTCTTTGCCAGCTCTCATGAAGTCGATGGACATCACGGAATGCAAATTGTTGTGCACGCAGATCGAGACCGCGTCCAGATCGGGATCGTCAAGGATCTCTTGATAGTTGTAGACCGCCTTGCCGCAGCCGTTTCTCTCGACCGCCGCGTCCGCGCGCTCGGGGATGATGTCGCAGAAATATTTGATGTTCGCGTGCTCGGACGCCATATAGGCGGGGATGTGCGCGCCGTTCGCGATGTTGCCGCAGCCGATGACGGCGACGTTGATTTTTTCTTTCATTGGTTTTATTCCTTTCTTATTTTGATGGAGAAATACTGATTTGTCGAGGCGTTCACGCCTCGCAAATCAGTATTTAGACTTGAGACTTGAGACTGAAGACTTGAGACCTAACCGCGACGCACAGCATAAAATATACGTTTCTTTAGTCTTAAGTCTTTAGTCTGCAAATACTGATTTGTCGCTCCGCGACAAATCAGTATTTAAATGTTTTTGACCCAACGGACCGCCATGTCGATCCAAACCTGGCATTCGTCGAAACTGCCGTCGTAATTGCCGTAGACGGTCGCGTTCGCGAGGGAGGATCCGTGGGGCGCGTGGGGGAAGATATGCAGCTCGGTGTTGATATTCTTCTCCGCGAGGGCGGAGGCCATCATCAGTGAATTCTGGATCGGCACCGCGCCGTCGTCGAAGGAGTGCCAGATAAACGCGCGGGGCGTGTGCTCCGTTACCTGCTTCTCGCAGCTCACAAGCTCCAGCAGCTCCGGGTCGTCCTTCTTCTCACCCAGCAGGTTCTCGATGGAGCCGCCGTGGGTCCGCTTTCCGGATGTGATCACCGGATAGCAGAGGATCATGCCGTTCGGCTTGTGTTCGTTATTCCGATAGCCGTAATAATCCGTGATGAAATCGCGGTTCCAGAGCGTGCCGTAGCTTGCGGCGAGATGCCCGCCGGCGGAAAAGCCGCACACGGCGATCCGGTCGGGATCCACGTTCCATTCCTCCGCCCGTTCGCGCAGAAGGGCGACCGCCTGCGCCGTCTGCAGGAGCGCGGCGGGGAAGCGCGTCGGCGCGACGGAGTATTCCAGAAGCGCCGCGTTGCAGTCCTCCGCCAAAAATTTCAGCGCGATGGGCTCCGCCTCGCGACGGGAACGGAACGCGTACCCTCCGCCGGGCAGCACGACCACGGTCGGGCGGCGGCGGTGCGGGTCGACTTCGTCGCTGTTTTCCGGCAGATAGGGCGTCAGCGTGCACTGAAAGCCCGCATCCGTCGTACCGATCCGCGCGTAATCGATATCGATATTCAGCGTTTTATATATCATTTCGCATTTTCCTCCTTTTTCTTGCGTCAATTTTACCATATATGGATTCTTTTGTAAAGAAATATATTGAAATAGGATAAAATAAATGGTATGATAGAGCATGAGATAATATTAGAGCCGGGAGGTTTTCGGAAATGACAGGGATCAACAGATTTCTTGCAGTGTTCATGTCCGTGATCATCAATTTGTTCGTGGCGCTGGATATCCCGATCCATGCGATCGGGCCGAAGGTCAATATGAATCAGTTCGAGCTTGTCTGGTCGGATGAATTCGACGGCACGGAGCTCGACCGCAGCGTATGGCATTCCGACGGGTATACCGACGAGGGAACGCTTCATACGGGGTTGGGGTATTATTCCAATATGAAAATGGCGGTCGTGGAGGACGGCCTGCTGAAAATCAAGCTCGAGTATATGGAGGACGGTCTCGACGGCGGTCCGGCGGGGTGGTATTCCTCGGGGCTGTGCACGAAGAACGGCGGCTACGAGCAGACCTACGGTTATTTCGAGATCCGCTGCAAGATCTGCCCCTCGCCCGGCGCGATCTCCGATTTCTGGATGAATAGCGATAACGCGCTTCTCGGCGATACCGGCTGTTCCAACGGCGTGGAGATCGACATTATGGAAAGCCAGAAGAGCGGCCTCAACGACGGCGTGAAGAATATCATTGAGCACAATATCCATTACAACGGCGCAGCGCACCGGCAAAAGCTGCACGCGAAGGCGTTTCTGGTGAATGGGGATATGCGCCGCGAATTCCACACATACGGTGTTGAATGGAACGAGGAAGGTTACGTTTTTTATATCGACGGAAAAATGAGCTATAAGACGAGCTTCGGCGTGTCGAATTCCCCCGAATATCTCTGCGTCGGGCTCTATCTGCGCGGAAACGGGACGGACGGCGTTCCCACGCCGATCTTCGACGGCAAAAACAGCGTCTACGAAGTGGACTACATCCGCGCGTATCAATACAAAGATAAAATCTGAAATACTGCAAAAAGGAAGAGATTTCAATGGACAAGAAAAAATTCTACATTACGACGGCGATCGCCTACACCTCGAGGAAACCGCACATCGGCAACTCCTATGAGATCGTGCTGACCGACGCCATCGCCCGCTTCAAGCGCCTGCAGGGATACGACGTGTTTTTCCTCACCGGCACCGACGAGCACGGGCAGAAGATCGAGCAGTACGCCAACGAGGCGGGCGTCACTCCGAAGGAGTATGTCGACAAGGTGGCGGGCGAGATCCGCGGCATCTGCGATACGCTCAATACCACTTACGACAAATTCATCCGCACCACCGACGGTTATCACGAGAGAGCGGTGCAGAAGATCTTCAAAAAGCTCTATGATCAGGGCGATATTTACAAGAGCAAATACGAGGGCTATTACTGCGTCGCCTGCGAGAGCTTCTTCACCAAAACCCAGCTCGTCGACGGCAAGTGCCCCGACTGCGGCAAAGAAGTGAAGATCGCGTCCGAGGAGGCGTATTTCCTTAAGCTGTCGAAATATCAGAAACAGCTTGAAAAATATATCGAGGATAACCCGGATTTCATCTATCCCGAGAGCCGCAAGAACGAGATGCTCAACAACTTCATCCGTCCCGGCCTGCAGGATCTCTGCGTCTCGCGCTCCTCGTTCAAGTGGGGCATCCCCGTCAGCTTCGACGACCGGCACGTGATCTACGTCTGGATCGACGCGCTCTCGAACTATATCACCGCCCTCGGCTACGATCCCGACGGCAGCGGCGAGCTCTATCAAAAATACTGGCCGGCGGACGTGCATATCATCGGCAAGGATATCATCCGCTTCCATACGATCTACTGGCCCATTATTCTGATGGCGCTCGGCGAGCCGCTGCCGAAGAAGGTCTACGGCCATCCCTGGCTGCTGTTCGGCGAGGATAAAATGTCAAAATCCAAGGGCAACGTGATCTATGCCGACGACCTTGTGAAGCTGTTCGGCGTGGACGCGGTGCGGTATTACCTGCTCTCCGAGATGCCCCACGCTTCCGACGGCTCCATCAGCTATACGACGATGATCGAGCGGTTCAATTCGGACCTCGCGAACACGATCGGCAACCTCGTCAACCGCACCGTTTCGATGGTGAACAAGTATTTCGACGGCGTGCTGGCCGGAAATGATACCGCCGCCGAGCCGGACGGGGAGTTCAGACAGACGAT
Organism: Clostridia bacterium; assembly: GCA_017427315.1. Lineage (GTDB taxonomy): Bacteria > Bacillota > Clostridia > Oscillospirales > Acutalibacteraceae > RGIG2774. The sequence goes on along the minus strand of JAFRTA010000315.1, from coordinate 1,108 downwards.
CCTCTCGGCGATCCCGCTGGCGGAAAAGTACGTCGACGAATTCCGTATGAGCGACGCGGTCGAGGCGGTCGTTTCGATCGCGAAGCGCTGCAACAAGTATATCGACGAGACCATGCCGTGGGCGCTCGCGAAGAACGAAGAAGACAAGCCGCGCCTTGCCACGGTGATGTATAACCTCATCGAGGGGATCCGCATCCTCGCCGTGATGCTCTCTCCCTTTATGCCCGAAACGAGCGAAAAGATCTTTGAACAGATCGGCGTTTCGGTCAAAGACTACGACTCCGTGAAAAGCTTCGGCGCGACGCCGGTCGGCACGAAGGTCGGCACGCCCGTGCCGCTTTTCGCCCGCATCGACGGCGAAAAGCTGATCGAGGAGCTGATCGCGAAGCAGAAGGCGGAGCAGGAGAAGGAAAAAGCCCTGCTCTCCGATATCAAAGCCTCGCAGGAGGAAAAGATCCCCGAGATCGAATACGACGATTTCGCAAAAGTCGAGCTGCGCGTGGCGAAGGTGCTCGACTGCGAGCCCGTAAAGCGCGCGAAAAAGCTTCTGAAGCTCACGCTCGACGACGGTTCCGGCACGCCGCGCACGGTCGCCTCCGGCATCGCGGAATACTATGCGCCCGACGAGCTGAAGGGGCGTTCGGTCGTGATCGTCGCGAACCTCAAACCCCGTACGCTTTGCGGCGTGGAAAGCCGCGGCATGATCCTTGCAGGCGACGGCGCGGACGGAGTAAAAGTCCTGTTCGTCGACGGCATGGAGCCCGGAACGAAAATCAGATAACGGTCACCTCGGAACATTCCCGTACATTCCCGAACGCGCCGAATCCTTTTGAGGTTTTTCGATGAGAATTTTTGACTCACACGCGCATTACGACGATCCCCGTTTTGACGAAGATCGTGAAACGCTGCTCTCCACTCTCCCTGCGCGGGGGGTGGAGGGCATTGTTACCTGCGGGACGAATATCATCACCTCGGAAGCGAGTCTTGCCCTTGCGGAAAAATATCCTTATATCAAAGCCGCCTGCGGGATCTATCCGGGTGAGGCGCTGAAGGTCGCTCCCGGGGATTTCGCAAAACTGTCGGAATTCTTAAAACAGAAAAACTGCGT
>JAFRTA010000314.1 GCA_017427315.1 Clostridia bacterium | reverse complement strand
CGAAGTTTTTCATATACATTTTGCATTTGCCCGCGTCGACCACCGTGGTGAACGCGTTCAGAACGATTTCATCGCTTCCGATGCTGCCGACGGCTTTTATGACGTCGGAGAGCTTTCCGACGCCGGAGGGCTCGATCAAGATACGGTCGGGCGAAAACTCCGCGAGCACCTTTTTGAGCGCCTCGCCGAAATCGCCGACCAGGCTGCAGCAGATGCAGCCGGAATTCATCTCGGTGATTTCGATGCCCGCCTCCTGCAGGAAGCCGCCGTCAATGCCGATCTCGCCGAATTCGTTCTCGATCAGCACAAGCTTCTCGCCGCGATAGCTCTCGGCGATGAGTTTTTTGATCAGCGTCGTTTTGCCCGCGCCGAGGAATCCGGAGAAAATATCGATTTTGGTCATAAGAATCCTTCCTTTCAACGCAGTAGTATAGCACGATGTTATCGGTTTTGCAATGGGTAAATTCCGATTCCGCGAAACGGAATCAGAATTTACCGAACAATTTGCCGAAAAAATACAGAATGCGGTGGAACACCCGGATAATCTTACCGAACGGCTGCGCGTTGTGGTCTTTGCCGCAGAACGGACAGAGATCGTCTGGGTTTTGCGTCTGTCCGGGAGTTTCGGGAGAAACGAGCCGCGCTCCGCAGCGCGCGCAGCAGCCGTCTTCATCCGGCTCCGTATGTCCGAGCGGGCCGACGGATTCTGTTTGTTTTTTTCCGCAGTTCGCGCACGAGCGGACCCGTTCCCCCGCCGTTTCGCAGAACGGCTCCGTCGTCAGCTCCCATTCACCGAAGGCGTGGCCCGTCGCTTTGATCGATTCTTGCTCCGTTCCGCCGCAGCCCACGCAGACGCGGGTTTTCTCGCCTTCTGTTTCGCACCCGGCGGACTTCGTCACGCTCCATGCTCCGAAGGAATGCCCTGCAGGGGGAACCGTGATTTCCGCCGCGGTCGTCGGGGTTTCTCCTTCCGCGTCCGCAAACAGCCCGCCGCAGTAACCGCACACCCAGTGGGCCGCGCAGCCCGGCGTTTCACACGCGGGGTCCTCCGCCGCGACAAAGCGCAGGAAATGGGCGTGGTCCGCGTTCGAGAACAGCACGGTCATCTCCGCGGCGCTCTCGTCCGGGAAACCGAGTTTCAGGCCGGACAGCGTTCTTGCCGCCCGGTCGTCGGCGCCGTCTCCTTCGCCGTAGAGCGGAAGATCAAGCAGCGCGTTCTCTTCCGGGAACAGGTCGTTCCATACAGATTCACTGTAAAACGGTTTGTTCTTCAATACCTTCGGCGCAGCGCCGATATAGGAAATCGCGCCGTCCTGCTGTTCGGCGTAAAGCGGCATCACCGCAGGGCGGTGGAACGTATCGTTCACCTGATTGTCGTTATGATACCGTTCGAAGACGGCGTCGTCGATATGCCAGACGATGATCCCGCCCGTAAGGTACGTATCCGCCATGCCGGCGTCCCATTTCGTAAACTGTCTGTTCTCGAGCAGATAATACTCCCCTTCGCGCTGCGTCGGGATCAGAAGCGCCGAAAACGCCTCGTTCTCCGAATAGCTCTGCGCCGCAACGGCGTATTCACCGCTATCCCGGACCTCCTGCGGCGTGAACCAGCCGAGCGCATACCGGCTCCAGACGTCCATCGAATACGGGATATACCCGCCGTCGGGATCATCGCCCCAGCTTCCGTCCGCCATCACGCTGGCGTCGCCGACGGCGTATTTCCCCCACGCCGCACTCGTATGATAAGTCGTATCGTAAAGGTCGGGCAGGCCGAGATAATGCCCGAGCTCATGCGCAAGCACGCTGATCGGCTCGATATCGTTTTCATCATTCAGATGCTCCGCGATGGCGATATAGGCGCTCACGGCGGTCCCGTCCGGCGTCGGTACGCTCATTTCGAGCGAATAATCCGCGACGATCTCGCCGATCGACCAGGCATGCGCCCAGAGATACTTATCTTTCCCCTTCGGATAACTGTACGACGCGCTTCCCTCGTACCCGGCAACGACAAAGCCGACCGCAAGCTCATTCTCCGCGATCGCGCCGTCGCCGTCCGCGTCGAAGGATGCGAAATCCACGCATGCGTCCGCTTCCGAAAACGCGTCAATCAGCGCCCGCGCCAGCGCGGGATACTCGTCCTCCCCCGCCCAGTCCTTATGCGCGCAGTCAAGCTTTACATGCACGACGCCGTCGTTCATGCGGTCCGCGGCGTTCGTGCAGCCGCCGACGCCGTACGCGCACGTCTCCGCCGCCGGCGTAAATGTGAAGCGCCCGAAGGACATATCGCTGTAATATGCCTCAAGCGATTTTTCACCGGAATAAATCGCCTCGTGCCAGTCGAGGCTGTTATCGTAAGGCATGTTTTCAAAGCCGATCACAATCGTCAGCAGCGGGATATTCTTCTCTGCCGGGGCGATCGACGGTGCGAGATGTGCGCCGACGCGCCGTGACGGGATACTCTCGAGCGTAACAAGCTCACCATGGTGCGAACGGCAGGCGGCGTTATCTCCCTCATACCCTGCATCGGGTTTTGCGGGGACAGCCCACGCGCAGACGGCAGCGATCACAAACAGAAGCACCGTCAATAGGACGGTCAGTAACGTTTTTATCGTTTTTTCATGTTTCATTTCAGGACCTCTGAAAATGCGCGCCGGAACCCGAAGCGCTTTAATTATTCGTCTGTTTTGTCTTCCGGAACTTCGTCGTTGGCATCGATGACATCCTGTTGCGTCCCGGCGGCGGAAGAAACATTGATTTTCAATCTTCGCTTTTCAAGGCGCGGAACAATATACTCTTTATAGATAATTACCATGATCGCGGCGAACGGGATCGCCAGCAGGATGCCGAGCATCCCCGCGAATTTGCCGCCGAGGATGATCAGCACCAACGTCCACACGCCGGGAATGCCGAGCGAATCCTTGAACAGCTTGGGCTTGATGATCATACCGTCCACGCTCTGCCAAACGCAGATAAAGATCAGGAACCACAGCGCGTTCAGCGGTTTATCGAGGATCAGGAAGAAGACGCCGACCGCCGCGCCGATCATCGGCCCGAAGGTCGGAATGATATTCGTAAGCGCGCAGACCGCGGCGATCAGCGTTGCGTACGGCATCCGCATCGCCAGCGTAAACACCAGCGTTCCCATGCCGATGATCAGCGCGTCGAGCAGCGTACAGCCGACGTACCGCAGAAAGACGGAATTGAAGCGGCGGAAAAGCCCGTTGTTGCGCTCCAGCCGTTCTTTTCTGATAAACGCGGGACGCACGCGCGCAATCAGCGCGATGAGGTTGTCCTCCGCGACGAGGAAGCATACGCCGAACAGCAGCCCTACCGCAAAATTCGAGACGCTGGAGCTGACGGAACCGATCACGGAAAAGATCGTCTGCACGTTGTTCTTCAGCAGTCCGAACACCTTCGACATCGAATTATCGACCCAATCGTATATTTTCGTATAGTCGATATTGATATTCCTGCTTTCCGTGAACGCGGCAAGCTTCTCGATCAGCGATTCTGCTTTGTCGGTATAGCTCTTCCAGTTCATGATCAGCTTTGTTACGCTCTCCGCCAGAGAGGGGATCAGCGCGACCAGCAGGATCGCCAGCACAAGCACGATGCAGGTCACGGTCGTAACGACCGCCGCCATATGCCTCACGCCGTGTTTTTTTATTTTGAAAAACACTTTGTCGTAGAAAAAGTCGTGCACCGGGTCGAGAAGATACGCGACGACAATGCCGATCACGACCGGCGAAAGCAGTTTCCAGACGGATTTGAACCAGCCGGTAAAAACGGAAATATTCGTCAGCAGCAGATAAAGCACCACCGCCGAGCAGGCGGCGAACGCATATGCCGCCCAGGGTCTGGAAAGAAATTTCTCAAATTTTTTCATAAGCTTTATAATGATAAAAAACCGATATTATTCCGCAAACGTGATCTCACAGGTTTTCTTGATACGGCCTTTCTCGGTGGGCTGCCACCGGTTGCCGAGCTTCACGTCTGCCTCTTTCGCGGCGATTTGAATGGATTCCATTCCGGTACAACTGAAGAAAGCGAAATCGCCGATCTCTTCAATCGTGGCGGGGATCTCGATATTCTTCAGCTTCGTATCAAAGGCGAACGCGTCCTTGCCGATGTATACGATATGCGCGGGCATTTTGAAATCGAGCAGCTCCGCGCAGCGGTGGAAAGCCTTTTCCTCAATGCGGGTAATACTGTCGGGGAACTTCGTCACGTTCACGTAGGAGCACTTGTAAAACGCTTTGG
>JAFRTA010000313.1 GCA_017427315.1 Clostridia bacterium | reverse complement strand
GTGCTTTTGTCAAGTCTTTTTATGTAATTTCTTTGATTTTTTCACGTTTTTTTCAAAAAAAAGAGTCTCCACATTTCTGTGAAAACTCTTATTCTTTGGTTTGTCTTTAACTTAATGACATTGGTCTTCCGCGCCGGTCATTTTTTCTTCCACTGCGCGTAAAGCACGTTGGTCTTCTCCGCCAGGACGAATCCGTCTCCCGGCTGATACGTGTCGCCGCTGCCGTCCGGCGCGGTGTTCCAGCCGGTGAAGGTATAGCCTTTCGGCGGGGAAATCAGGCATTCGACGTTGACGAAGGGGGCGGTCCCGTTAAAAACGGATGAAATCAGCTCCGTCTGCGTTCCGGCGCGGGGGGCTGCGCCGTTGAGCGTCGCCGTTTCCCCGACGGAGAGGATCTGCGTATGGAACATGACGCCTTCGCCGCCGTTCGCGTCGTAATACAGCATCGCCGCGTCGGGCGAAAAGCCCTTGTCCATCGCCTTTCTGCGCCGCGTGAGCGTATCGAGCAGGGCGGTGAACCGGCGGAGCAGATAGACCTGCGGCGACCGTGGGTCAGTCGGGAGCTCTTCGGCCCACCGGAGCGCGTTCATTTCGTTCGCCGCGGAGAGCTTTGTCCATAACGTCCGGATGTTCGGGATCATGCCGTCCAGCGCGGGCGTGAGCGCTTTCCACCGTTCCGCGACCGCCGCGCGAAAATCTTCGTGACGGTACGCCGCGGTGAGAAGAGACGGGATTGCGGAATAGGAATCGGCGCCGGCTTCGTCGCGGGCCTGCGTGAGCCACGGCAGCGCGTTCGCCCACCAGTCTTCGGGGCCGGAAACGGGCATGCCGAAAAAGACCGGAATCTCTTCAAACGCGTCGGAAAAGTCCCAGACCGGTCCCGCGAACAGCTTTTCTTCCCCCGTCGGCTGATGGAAAAACGTGCTCCCGGACCCGTCCGCGACGCAGTTCCTTGAAAACTCCTGCAGGATATACAGGTCGACAAGCGTATCGAGGTCGAACAGCTCGGCGTAAGAGCTGCCGTCGGCGTTTGTTCCGTCCGGGGCGTAAATCGCGTCCTCGGCGCGCTGATAAAGGTCGGCGATATGCGCCGCCTCCGCCTTCGTCGCGTATTCCGGCGCGCGGATCGAGACGGTCTGCCCCCGGTCGGAGCAGAAAGCGCTGACCTTCAGGTCGGTATCCAGCTCGATCAGATACCCGCCGGAGACGTCGGCGGGATCGTTTTCGATATCGAACCAGCGGCGTTCGCCGGGCCCGAGGAAGAAATCGGCGGCCGCGGCGTTTCCCGCGGCGTCGCCCTCTTTCGGGACGGCAAGGGATAGGTCCGCGTCCGGGTTCGCTTGTTCCGTCGCCTTGTCGATATCATAGATGTCGAGCCGTTCCGGATGGACCTGCGCGGGCTCGCAGATCCGGTACAGGCCTTTGTATTCGCCGTTGATATACAGGTCGATATGGCGGTATTCCGGCGTGAACGCGAACCGCATCCCGCGGGCGAGCTCGAACAGCGCCGGTTCCGTGATCGAGTCCAGCGGGTCGCTGTCGGCGAGCAGCACCCATTTCTTCGCCGCGCCCATGCCGAGGATATCGCGCTTTTGCTCAAATTTGATGTTGTAGGGTTTCTTTGCGGCGAGCCATGAATCGTTTCCCCGCCCCTTGATATGCTTGAGCGGAGCGTCGTCGACCGTCACCCTGCCGTTTTCCGCAAGCGTAAAGCCGGCGGCCTCTTTATACCGCTTGTCCGCGTGGATCCGGTCGAGCGTCCCTGAGGCGGTCTCGATAAATACGGCGGGCAGATGCTTTGACTGCAGCACCTTGACGGGGACCGTCCTGCCGCCGACCCGCAGCGTGACCTCGCCGCCGCGTGAGAACACGTCCGTTGTCTGCCCGTCCGTCAACCGTTCGCCGTTGACGGAGACGGACTTTTTGCCGCAGACGACCGTCAGCGAACGGGGGTCGGCGTCCGACGGCAGGAACAGATAATACCTGTTCTCCGCGTCGCTGCGCCAGAGGTCGACGCGCGTGCTCCCGCTTCCGCCGAAGGCGAGAACCCCGAAAAAGATCGCCGTCTCACGGGCGCCGCAGGCGCAGAGGGAAGCGAAAGAACAAAACAGAAAAACGACAGAGAGCGCCGCCGTGACGATCCGTTTTCTCATAAATAAAACTTCCTTGTTTCGGACTGTTTGTTGTTATTTCGTGTATGATTATACATGATATACAGAAAAAACAACAAGAGGCAAACCGCACAAAAAACAAGAAAGTTCTTATATAAAGTATTAAAATAAAAAATATCTCTTACAAAAACATAATCAGTGTTTGGTTTATGGATTGAAAAACGGCGACACGAATCAGTTCTTTTCCGCCCACTGCGCATAGAGGACCGTGGTCGTTTCCTGCAATACGATACCGTCTCCCGGCCGGTAGGTTTCGCCGCTGCCGTCCGGCGCGGTATTCCAGCCGGTGAATTGATATTCTTCCGACGGGGGCGAGAGCAGCCCGTCGACGTCCGCATAGGTCTTTTTGCCGTCGAGCAGGATTGAAAACAGCAGCGCATTCTGCGTTTCCGCGTTCGGCGCCTTAAGCGTCGCCGTTTCGCCGACGGAAAGGATCTCGTTGTGGAACATCACGCCCTCTCCGCCGTTCGCGTCGTAATACAGCAGCGCGGCGTTCTCCGCGAAGCCCTTGCCGAGCGCGCGCAGCCGGTCCGCAAGGAACGCCGCGATCGTTCCCGCCGCTTCGGCCTGCCGCAGCCGCGCCTGCTCCGGGGTGAAGTCTTCCTGCGGGGGCCAGCGGAGCAGGTCCATCGTCCGCGCGTCTTCGGTCCTTCGCTGCAGCTCGGCGATCCGGTCTCCGGCGCCGGCAAAGACCGGCGAGAGCGCCCGCCACCGGTCCCGCACGACCGCGCGGAACGCGTCGTGACGGTACATCGCGGCGAAAAAGCTGCAATCGCTTCGAATCGTTTCCGGCGTCCCGCCGCCGTCCCGTTCCGTATAGCGCACGCTCAGGTGCGGGCAGGCGTTCGCCCACCATTGGGCGGGATCGGAGAAATCGACGCCGAAGCACCGCAGACCGAAGGGCATCGAGCCCTCGAAGTCCCAGACCGGCCCCGCGCGGAATTTTCCGTCGTCTCCGTTCAGATAGAAAAACGTGCTGCTCACGCCCGCGTCGTAATCCATCAGGAACTCCCGCAGCAGGTACATATCGGAAAAGCCCGCAAGGTCGAAATACGCGCCGATATCGCCGCCGCCGTAAAGGGCGTCCTCCGCCGCGGCGTAACGCCGGGCGGCCGCTTCGACCTGCCGGCGGGACGCGTATTTCGGCGAAGCCAGCGATACGAGCTGCCCGCGCGCGGTGCAGAAGGCGCTCTCCGCGTCCGGTTCGTCGGTCAGCTCCAGCAGACAGGCGTCCGGAACGTTTTCCGGCTCGTTCTCGAGCGCATACCAGCGCAGCTCGCCCGGATTCAGCCGGTCCGGCAGACCGGCGCCGCTTTTTTCCCGGGGGAACGAGGAGAGCGCCGTTCCGGGGTTCGCCCGTTCGTTCGCTTTATCTGCGTCGAAGATGTCGAGGCGCTCCGGCCCGACCTCCGCCTTTTCGCAGACCCGGTAAAGCCCGCGGTATTCGCCGTTGATATACAGGTCGACGGGACGGGACTCCGGCGTATAGACGAGGCCCGTCTGCCGCGCGAGGTCGAAGGCGAGCGATTCCTTCAAAAACGCATTTTCGCTCGCGTCCGCCATCAGCGCCCATTTTTTCGCTTTGCCCATGCCGAGCAGGTCGGTCTTTTCTTCCAATTTGATGTTATACGGTTTTTTCTCCGCGTCCTTCCATGTGGAACGCCCTCTGCCCTTGATGTGCGCGAGCGGCGCTTCATCAAGCGCGACCGCGCCGTGCTCGACCACGGTCATCGCGGCGGGCTCTTTGTGTTCCTTGTCCGCGTGGACGGCTTCGAGCGAGCCGGTCTCGGTCTGAATGTATACGGCGGGCAGCCCGTCGGACTGCAGAACGTGCAGCGTCGCGCTCTGCCTGCCGACCGTCACGGTCAGCGTATCTTTTGCGAACGCGTCGGTCGGCTCGCCGTCCGTCAGCGGTACGCCGTCGACGGTCACCGCCGTTTCGCCGCATACGGCGGTCAGTGCACCGCGGTCCGCGTCGGCGGGCAGAAACAGATAATACGCGCCGTCGCCGCTCTTCCACGCGTCGATCCGCGTATCGGCGCGGCCGGGCACGGCGAGCACGCCGAAGCAGCCCTCCCGCGCGCCGCCGCAGGCGCACAGACAGAGCAGCAGAGCGAAGAGCGCGGCTGCTGCGGCAAAGCAAAAAAACCGTTTCATCCAAAGACCTCGCGTTCGTTCGGTATCGTTATTGTTTCACCCATTGTGCGTAAAGCACGGTCGCCTCGTCCGTCAGGACGAGCCCGTCTCCCGGCTGATATGTTTCGCCGCTGCCGTCGGGCTCGGTGTTCCAGCCGGCGAACCGGTATTCCGCCGAGGGCGGCGTGATCAGGCTCGTGCAGTCGAGAGAGAGCTCAGCGCCTTCGTTGAGCGCGTCTTTGATCTGCGTCAGCAGCTCCGACTGCGTCATCTCCTGCGCGCCGATCCCGTTCAGAACCGCCGTCTCGCCGACCGAGAGGATCTGCGCGTGGAACATCACGCCCTCGCCGCCGTTCGCGTCGTAATACAGCAGCGCGGCGTTGTCGGAAAAGCCTTTGTCAAGAGCCGTTTTCCTCGTCTTCATGAAATCGGTCAGCCCGCCGAGCGCGCGCTCGGCGTCCCGGAGAAGCGCCTCGGCGTCTTCGCCGTCCTCCGCCCAGCGGACGAAATTCATTCCGAGCGGCGTTTTCAGCTCCCGCCAGAGCGCTTCGGCGCGGGCGGGCAGCCCGTCGACCGCCGCGGAAAGCGCGCTCCAGCGGGCCGCGGCTGCGGAGCGGAAATCCGCCTGCCGGTACGCGGCGGTGAAGATCGTCGACAGGCTGACGCCGGTAACGGTCCCGTAGTCGCCGGTTTCGCTGTATTTTTCCGAGAGGGCGGGGAGCGCGTTCGCGTACCAGTCCTCCGGACCGGCGGACGCGCTGCCGAAGCGCTGCGGCGGGACCGTCCACGTAATTTCCATGTCCCAAAGCGGGCCGAAATACAGCTTTTCCTCCGCGGCGGGCTTGTATAAAAACGTGCTGCCGTAGCCCGCGTCGATGTTGCGGGCGTATTCCTGAATGATATACCAGTCGATGAACGAATCCGCGTCGAACAGCTCCGTCCAATGCTCGCCCCGCCCGTTTTTGCCGTCGGCTCCGTGGATCGCGTCCTCGGCGCGCTGGTAGAGGTCGGCGATATAGTTGATCTCGTTTTTCGAGCCGTATTCCGGGGTATCCACCGAGATCCACTGCCCGCGGCGGGTGCTGAATGCGCTCGGGTCGGGGTCGTCGGTGAATTCGATCAGATATCCGCGGGTAATATCCGCGGGGTCCTGCGGTACGTCGTACCAGCGGCGCTGCCCGGGGTGGATGGCGTCGGTATCGGGCTGGACCGTCCCCGCTTCGTCGGTCTTTTTTAAGGGCAGCGAAGACAGCGTGAAGCCGGGGTTCGCCTTTTCGTTCTCTTTGTCAAGGTCGGGGATCGCGAGCCGCTCCCCGTCGACCTCGGCTTTCTCGCAGACCCGGTACATGCCGCGGTAATTGCCGTCGATATACAGGTCGACGTGCCGGCACTCCGGCGTATAGGAAAAACGCATCTGCCGCGCCAGGTCGAAGCAGAGCGGCTCCTTGATGTAAGAGAGCTCCGCGTTGTCCGCCATCAGCGCCCATTTTTTCGCGTTTCCCATGCCGAGCAGATCGGTTTTTTCTTCGAATTTGATGTTGTACGGCTTTTTTTCCGTGTCTTCTTCCCACGTTCCGTTGCCGCGGCCCTTGATATGGGCGAGCGGTCTGCCGTCCAGCGTGACGGCGCCGTTTTCGACGACGGTGAGCGCGGCGGGTTCCTTATGGCTTTTGTCCGCGTGGACCGCGTCAAGGGAGCCGGATTCGGTGCGGATATAAACGGACGGCAGGTTTTCGGACGAAAGGACGGTCAGCGGATACTGTTTCCCGCCCGCGGTCAGTGTAAGCTCGCCGTCCGCGGAAAACGCGTCCGTCGTTTCTCCGTCGTTCAGCGTCGTGCCGCCGATTTTGATCCGGCCGCTGCAGACGACGCGCAGCGCGCCGCGGTCGACGCCGGCGGGCAGGAATAAAACGTAAGCACCGTCGCCGTTTTTCCACGCGTCGATCCGCGTGTTCGCGTTGTCCCCGCAGGCGAGCACGCCGAAGGGAGCGTCCGACGCGGTTTTCGTACATCCGGTCAGACAGACGCAAGAGCCGCCGACGACCGCCAGGCACAGAAGAAAACAGAGAAACCGTTTCATAACCAACCCTCCGTGAATCATTTCTTTTCCCACTGTGCGTAAAGCACGTTCGTTTTTTCTGTCAGGATATATTCGTCTCCGGGCTGATACCGTTCGCCGCTGCCGTCAGGCGCTGCGCTCCACCCCGCGAAGACGTATCCCTCTGCGGGCGGGGAGATCGTGCTGTCGATCTGCGACAGCGCCGAAATACCGTTTTCGATCGAACGCAGCAGCTGTTCCCGGGGCTTTTCGCAGACGTTTTTCAGCACGGCGGCGTCGCCGACGGCGAGACATTGCTGCCCGACGGCAAAGCCGTCGCCCTCGCCCGCGTCATAATAGAGCATCGCGCCGTCCGCGGAAAACGCCCGGTCCAGCGCGGCTTTCCGTTTCGTCATAAAATCGGTCAGCGCCGCAAGATCCGTTTCGTCGGCGGGCGCGCCCCAGCGGAGCCGGTCGGCAAGCGACGCGGCGAGCAGCGTCTTTCGCAGAGCGGCCGCCCGTTCCGCCGCGCCGTCGAACAGCGGCGAGAGCTCCGTCCACCGTTCTGCGACGGTCTCGCGAAAATCCTCATGCCGGTAAAGCGCGGTGAACAGCGACGGCAGGATGCCGTCGAGCGTCGGCGCGTCGCCCGTCGTCGTTTCGCTGAAATAACAGTTCGCCGCGATCCACAGCGTCGCCGGATCGTTCAAAGACGCGCCGAGCATCGTGTAGTCGAGCGCGAAGACGGCGTTCATATCCCATACGGGGCCCGCATACAGCGTTTCTCCGTCCCCGGGCTTATAGAAGAAGACGCTGCGGCAGCCCGCGTCGTGATCCATCATGAATTCCCGCAGCAGATACATATCCGCGAACGAGACGGGATCGAAATAGTCGGTATAGGATCTCCCTTTTCCGTTCCTGCCGTCGGGGGAAAAGAGCGCGTCCTCCGCGTCCGCGTAGAGCGCCGCGATCAGCGCCGCCTCGCCCGCCGTCGCGTATTCCGGGCTCGTCAGCTCGATATAAAAACCTCTCGCCGTGCGGAATCCACAGGCGCCTTTGTCGCAGTCGGTCAGCTCGAGCAGATACCCGGCGGAGATATCCTGCAGCTCGTTCGGCCATGCTTTTTCGCGGCGGTCCCCGGCCCGCAGCTCCGCCGTCCCGTCCGAGGACGAGCCGTCGGCGCGCACGACCCTGTATGGGACGGACGATGCGGAAAGGTCGGGGTTTCCCGCCTCGTTCGCGTCGTCGAGGTCCCGGATATCCAGCCGCTGACCGCCGACCTCCGCTTTTTCACTGATCCGGTACAGCCCCAGATAGGTCCCGTTGACGTAAAGGTCGACGTGTCGGCTCTCGGGGGTATAGGCGAAGCTCATCTTACGGGCGAGCTCCATCGCGACGGGCTCCTTGATGTAAGCATAGGATTGCGCGTCCGCCAGGAGCGCCCATTTTTTCGCGCTGCCCATTCCGAGCAGGTCGGTCTTATCCTCAAACTTGATATTATATGGTTTTTTACTGTAATTGAGCCAGGTGGAGCCGCCCCGGCCTTTGATATACGCGAGCGGCGCGGCGTCGACCGTCGTCTCGCCGTCCTCCCGCAGGGTGAAGACGGCGGGTTCTTTATGGCTTTTGTCCGCGTGGACCGCGTCGAGCGAGCCGCTCTGTGTGTTGATAAAGACCGCCGGAACGTTTTCCGAGCAGCTGACGATCAGCGTACACTCTTCTTGCCCGGCGCGGAGGACCGCGGTCTTTTTTCCGTTGAAAACGGCCGTCGTCTCGCCGTCGGCCAGCTTTTCGCCGTCGATTTCAACGCAGTTTTTCCCGCACAGCACGGTCAGCGCGCCGGGGTCCGTATCGGCGGGCAGGAACAGGCAGTACCGGTCGTTCTTCTCGTCGAACCACACGTCGATCCGCGTGTTCGGGTCGTCCGGCGCCGCGAGCACGGAAAACGGCACGCCGCCGCCCGTCTTCCGGCAGCCGGGGAACGAAAAGACCGCTGCGAGCAGCAGCGCGCACAGGATAAGACTTATGCACCGCTTCATTCCGCGCCGCCTCCTTTTTTAAGATATCGTTACAGAATCATCATATCATCCGCCCGCGGGAAAGTCAACAGGATTGCGGCATTTGACACCGGCGGCGGCATTTGACACCGGCGGCGGAACGCGGTATGATAAGGGAAAACGGAACGGAAGAAAGAAGGCGCGCGGCTTGTATATCAACACGTTCAACGACGCGATGAAGGCGCGGTTCGGCAGAAAAACGTACCGCCTTTCGCTCGATTGCGGTTTCACCTGTCCGAACCGGGACGGTACGGCCGGCGTCGGCGGCTGCATTTTCTGCTCCGCAGGCGGCGCGGGGAACTTCGCGGGGCGCGGGGAAAGCCTTGACGAAATGCTCGCCGCCGCGAAAGAAAAAATCAAAAGCAAAACGCGCGGCGATTGCCGCTATATCGCATATTTCCAGAGCTTTTCGAACACTTACGCGCCGCCGGAGGCGCTTCGCGCGCTGTTTTCCGGGGCAATCGCGCGGGAGGATATCGCGGCGCTGTCAATCGCGACCCGGCCGGACTGCCTTCCGCCGCAGACGCTTGCTCTGCTCGCGGAGCTGAACGAAAAAAAGCCCGTCTGGGTCGAGCTCGGCCTGCAGACGGCGAACGACGGGACCGCGCGGCGGATGAACCGTTGTTACCCGACCGCCGTATACGACGCGGCGGTGCGCGCGCTGCACGAGAGAGGGCTCGAGGTCGTGACGCATATCATGCTCGGCCTGCCGGGAGAGACGCGGGCGGATATGCGCGAAACCGTGCGGCACGCCGCGTCCCTCGGCACGGAGGGCGTGAAGCTGCATCTGACGCAGGTGCTGAAAGGAACCGTCCTCGCCGGGATGTACGAGCGCGGGGAATTCGACGTGATGCCGCTCGAAGAATACGCGGCGCTTCTCTGCGATTTGATCGAACGGCTCCCGCGGGAAACCGTGCTCCACCGCTATACCGGCGACGGGGATAAAAAAGAGCTCCTTGCGCCGCTGTGGTGCGGCGACAAGAAGCGGGTGCTGAATTATATCAACGGCGTGTTTCGGGAGCGGGACGTGGAGCAGGGAAGTAAATACTGATTTATCGCTTTGCGATAAATCAGTATTTACAGGTGTTGGGTGATAGGTGTTGGGTGCTGGATATCGTTAAATCTATGCACTGCGTATCGGCTACATCGATCTAACACCCAGCACCCAAAACCCAGCACCCAAATTCTGATTTGTCGAGGCGTGAACACCTCGACAAACCCGAATTCATTCTTCCGTCTCCGCGCAGACGTTCCGCAAAAAGTGAAACAGCGGCATAAAGTTCGCAAACGCGTCGGAAAGCATTTCCGGCGTCATATCTTTTTCATAGCTTTCCGTAAAGCCGACGCTGATCGTTTTCCGGTTGTACCACGGATTCAGGAATTCGCCGCGGTCCGCCTTGGGGCGCTTGTATTCGTCGCCCCAGAGCCGCACGTCGCCGTGGGCGAGCAGATCGTTGACCGTCTGCTCGAACCGCGCGGGGTCGGCGTCGATCCTGTCGCGGTAATTCTGCGCCTGCCGCGCGGTCATGTCCCAGGTTCCCATGCCGTAGGAATAATCCGCAGGCGTGATTTCGAACCAGAAGCAAGGCCCCTGCTCGCGCGGGTCGCCGTCTTTGATTGTGAACCACATGTTTTCTTTGTACGGCCCCCTGCCGAACAGTCTGCGCGCGTCGCGGTAGATGCGGCTGATATGCAGGCCGAAATCCTCCGCGGGGTACCGGCCGCGCATCAGCTCCAGCGTTTCGAACGCGAACGTTTTCAGGGGGCGGTTGACCAGCGTTTCAAAGGTTTCCCTGTGCGCCAGGAACCACGGCCGCTCGTTGTTGAGCGCGAGCTCCCAGAGAAAATCGCCGGTTTTTTGAGAAAAATAAGAAGCCATGCTGCCGAACTCCTTTCGTTGTCTTCCATTTTATCGCATTGAAAAAAATATGTCAACTTGCAATCGCTTACATTGACAATTACCCGATTCGGTGATACTATTTTTTCATAGAACGGAAAGAGAGGAGCGGTTACGCTTGGAAGAAAAACAACGCGTGCTCGCCGGGTATGAACCGACGGCCCTGTTCGAACATTTTGAAAATATCAGCGCGATACCGCGCGGCTCGGGGAACGAGGCGGGGATCGCGGCGTATCTCTGCGCGTTCGCGCGGGAGCGCGGGCTGGAATACCGCACCGACACGCTGCACAACGTACTGATTCAAAAACCCGCGTCGCCGGGCTTTGAGACGCGTCCGCCGGTGATCCTGCAGGGCCACACGGACATGGTCTGTGAAAAGAACGCGGACGTTGAACACGATTTTCTGCGCGACGGGCTGAAGCTTCGGGTGGAAGACGGTTGGCTCAGCGCCGAGGGAACGACGCTCGGCGGCGACGACGGCGCGGCGGTCGCGATCATGCTTGCGGTTCTGGAGGACGAAGCCGCGGCGCATCCCGCGCTCGAATGCGTTTTTACCACGCAGGAGGAGACCGGCATGGACGGCGCGAACGGCTTCGACTGGTCGCTTGTGCGCGGCAGGACGCTGATCAATCTCGACAGCGAGACGCCGGGCGTCGCCACGGTGAGCTGCGCGGGCGGCGCGACGGGGTGCGTCCGTTTCCGCGCGCAGCCGCAGCCCTGCGCCGACAGGGCGCTGCGCGTGTCCGTCTCGGGTCTTGCGGGCGGGCATTCCGGCGCGGATATCCACCTCGGCCGCGCGAACGCGGTCCTAACGCTCTGCCGCATTCTTTCGGAAACGGCGGACCGCGCGCCCCTGCGGCTCGTCTCTCTGGACGGCGGCAGCAAGGCGAACGCGATCCCGCGGGAATGCGCTGCGGTAATCGCCGTTGAAGACGCGCCCGCGGCGGAAGCCCGGATAAAAGAGGCGGCGCGCCGGATGAAAAAAGAGCTGTCCGCGGCGGACGCGGGCTTTTGCGTGCGGACCGAACCCGTTCCGGCGGAACAGGCGCTTTCCGACGGCGATACGCGCCGGATCCTCTCGTTCGCTTCGCTCGTCCCGAACGGCGTGCAGACCCGCACGCCCGACGCGCCGGAGCTCGTGGAGTCTTCGTCGAGCCTCGGCATCGTCCGCACCGAAGACGGAGAGACCGTTTTTACCGTGATGCCGCGCTCGAGCGCGGACAGCCGCCTCGATCTGCTGATCCGGAAAATCGAGCTGCTCGCAGGGCTTCTCGGCGCGCGGGCGGAGTTTTTCGACCGGCATCCGGGTTGGGCGTTCGCGCCCGAAAGCCGCGTGCGCAAGGTCTATCTTGAAACGTATCGGGAGCTGACGGGAACCGAAGCGCGCGTCGAGGCGATCCACGCGGGGCTTGAATGCGGCGTGATCGGGCAGAAGCTCGGCGGTCTGGACGCGGTTTCGATCGGTCCCGACCTGCGCGATATCCACACGCCGGACGAGCGCATGGAGCTGCGGTCCTTCGCCGATACGTACGCGCTGGTGAAGCGGATGCTCGAAAAACTGTAAGCGGAGGATTTCTCGGTTTTCGGGAAGCGTCTCTATAAATATAAAGAACATCATATATATTCCAAAGACACACCAACTTCCCTTTGCGTCTTCAACAAAAAACGAACAACTATCAATTATCAACGAAACACGGAGTGATTTCACCATGAGACTGATTCTTTGCGGCGATCTCGTGCCGACGGCGGCGACGCGGCCCGCGTTCGACCGGGGCGATTTCTCCGCGCTGATGGGCGACGCTTTGTCTGTGATCCGCTCGGGCGATTTCGCCGTCGCGAATCTGGAGTGCGCCCTCACCGACGGCGGCCGCGCCATCCGCAAGCTCGGCGCGCTGCTGAAGGGCGTACCGGGCGACGCGCGTGTGATAGCCGGCTGCGGCTTTACCCACCTCGGGCTGAGCAACAACCATACGCTCGATTACGGCGTCGCGGGAATGCGGGATACCGTCCGCGCCGTCGAAGGCGCGGGCATGGTTCCGTTCGGCTTCGGCGAGAACGACCGGGATTCCCGCAAGCCGCTGTTTCTCGAAAAGGACGGACAGCGCGTCGCCGTCGTCGCGGTCTGCGAACACGAGTACACCTACGCGCTGCGCGACCGGTTCGGCGCGAACCCGTTCGACCCCTTCGATACGATGCAGGATATCGCCGAAGCGAAGAAGGCGGCGGACTTCGTCGTCGTGATGTACCACGGCGGCAAGGAGCAGAGCGAATACCCGTCGCCCCGTCTGCGCAAGGCGTGCCGGGCGATGGTGCGCGCGGGCGCGGACCTCGTGCTCACGCAGCACAGCCACTGCATCGGCTGCCGCGAAGCGTATGAAAACGGCGAGATCCTTTACGGGCAGGGCAATTTCAATTTCGTCGACGACCTCGACAACGAGCAGTGGCGCAGCGGGTTGATCGTCGACGCGGATTTCGACGGCGGGATGCGCGTGCGTTATCTCCCCGTCGTCGTGACGGATACCGGCGTCCGCCTCGCGGATGCGGAAGAAAAGGAGCGGCTGCTCGGCGCGCTCGGCCGCCGCAGCGCCGTTCTGCAGGATGAGGACCGCTGGCTCGCCGAATGGGAGGCGTTCTGTTGCTCCATGCCCTGTTACGTCGACGCGGTCGCGAACGCATTCAAAGACGTGCCCGCGGGGGAGAAGTGCAATCAGGTCTTCCCGCATTATCTCGACTGCGAGGCGCATACGGACGTGTGGCATACGGTTTTTCCGAGCTGGCACGGCGACGGGACCTCGGGCGCTTAAGGCGGTGAGCGGATGGAACAGGATCTAAGAGAACTTCTCGCGCAGCGGGCTTTGCCGCCGCTGAAAAGCCGGGAGGAAATGAAAGAAATCCTTCTGCGGGAGGAATACGGGTTCCCCCCGGATGTGCCGTATACGGCGGAGGTCCGGGAGACGGGCGAGGTCTGCTCGCCGCTGGTCGGCGGAGCCTGGCCGTATATGAAAATGGAAATGACGATCGCCACGGAATACGGCTCGCATACCGTGCCGTTTACCCGGCTCGCCTGCGACGACGGCAAACGGCGCCCCGTGGTCGTCTATATCGATTTCGACAAGGGCGCGCCGTCGAGCTATTACCCGGTGGAGCTGGTTGCCGAATGGGGCGTTAACGTGGTGTCGTTTTATTATACGGACGCGACGAGCGACGACGGCGATTTCACGAACGGCGTCGCGCCGGTCCTTCTGCCGGAGGGGCAGGCGGCGGGCGACGCCTGCGGCAAGCTCGGGCTCTGGGCATTCTGCGCCTCGCGGATGCTCGATTACGCGCTGGGGCTTCCGGGTGTCGACCCGTCCCGCGCCGGCGTTCTGGGGCATTCGCGCCTCGGCAAGACCGCGCTGCTTGCCGGGATGCTCGACGAGCGGTTCCGTTACGTTTTTTCCAACGACGCGGGCTGCTGCGGCGACGCGGTCTTCCGCGGCAGGGGCGGCGAGCAGATCGCGGATATCGTCGGCGCGTTCCCCGGCTGGTTCTGCAAAAACTTTCATAAATACGCCGCCGCCGCGCCGGCGGATTTCGACCAGCATTATCTTCTCGCCTGCATTGCGCCGCGCTTTCTGCACGTCGGCGCGGCGGAGCGCGACGACTGGTCCGACCCGATCTCCCAGCAGCTCGGCTGTCTTGCGGCGGGCGAGGCGTGGGAAGCGCTCGGATTTCCCGGCTTCGTCGGCGGCGAACGCCGCGCAGCGGTCGGCGAAACGATCGCCCGGGGGCGCGTTGCGTTCCATCTGCGGCGGGGCGAGCACCAGCTCTCCTATCACGATTGGGAAGCATACATTCGATATTTACAGAAAGAGGAAGGATGACGCCTTATGACCTATGTGATTTCGGATCTGTTCGGCTACGATCCGGAAAAGCTGAAAGCCGCGTTTGAAAAGGCCGGCATGAATGAGGGAGACTGCTGTTACGTGCTCGGCAACGCGATCGACTACGGCGAACACGGCGCGGCGCTGCTGCGGTTCCTGATGGAGCAGCCGAACGTGGAGCTGATCCGCGGCGAGCACGAGCAGATGCTGCTCGACTGCGCGTTCGCGTTCGACGCCCTCGCCGGAAAAGCGAAGGCGTCGCCGACGCCGGAGCGTGTTGCGCGGCTGAACGAATGGAAGGACGCCGGCGGGGAGGAAACGCTCCGCGCCCTTGCGGCGCTGGACGCGGACGAACGCGGCGATATGCTGGATTATATCGGGGAGTCCGCGCCGTACGGGCTTGTGACGGACGACAACGACCGCGACTGGCTGCTCGTGCACGCTGGCCTCGGCAGCTACGCGCCGGGGAAAAAGCTTTCGGCGTATTCCGTCGAAGAGCTGACGACGGCGGTCCCTGCGCGGGGCGAAACGTATTACGACGGCGTGACGCTGGTCTTCGGCCATACGCCCACGCTCGACTACGGCGACGAATTCGAGGGCGAGATCGTCGACGACGGCGGCTGGCTCGCGGTCGATACGGACCCCGTGCCGACGCTGGTGCGCCTCGAGGACCTGAAATGCTTCCCGCTGGACTGAAAGAAATGCGACAGTTGTAAAGAAAACGCGGTTTCCTGCCGGGACAGGCGCCCGAAAAAATGTCGCAAATGTTAATTCTCAAAAAAAATTGCAGGATATTTTGACAAATTTTATTTTTTCGGTTGATTTTTTTTGGTCGGTGTTATAAGATATTATTGAATATATAGCGTGAGAAGGTGCCGTTTTGGTGAAAACGGTGTTTTCGAGCGCTTATAGGCAACTCTTTCCATATCTTCTATGTAAAGGAGAATTCGCATGAAGATGAACAAACCCTTGCGGGCAGTGCTCAGTATCTTCCTGTCGGTGTTGATGCTTTCAACGTCGGCGATGGCGGGGATACAGGTATTTGCCGCGTCGGTCGAAGAGACGCAGGCGGCGACGCAGCAGTCGCTTGCCGACGCTCTGGCCGATTACGCTGAAAACGCAACGGAGAACAACCGCTTCAAAGTCCTTGCGGCTCTGGGGCCGATTGTTTCCGAGCTGACAGTGAGGCTTACCTCCGAGCCTTCCGTGAAAAACGGCGGGCTGAAGGGCGGCACCGAGAACGCCAACTTTATGGGCGAGCTCCGTGACGCCGTGATCGCGCAGGCGGGCATCGCCGGCGACGAGGTCAAGACCGCGCTCATCAACGAGCTGGTCCCCACTGTCGGCGGCACATCCGAATTCCACAGCCGTGCGAATTACCGTGTTTCTGCGGCAGGCTCCGGTCAGGCCGAGTTTATCCTCGATGAGGAGCCCGGCGACGTGACCGTCAGCGCAAAGAGAGACGCGAGCGATGCGATCGCCGATTATTCCGCGGGCAATATCCCGGCGGAAGTCGTGACCGAATACTCGCTCACCTATCACTGCGCTTCCTGGCAGAAGGCTGCGGTGACTTATTCTTCGGAAGACGGCGCGATCACCGGCGCCGTGAATACGACCTATGAGTTCTATTATTTCACCGCGAAGCCCACGATCGAAAAGAAAACCACCGACGTGTCCGGCCAGAAGGCCGTGATCGACGCGTTTGTCGCCATGTTCGGCGCGAACGACAAAAATTACGGCGGCGCGGAGATGGCGAAGTATCTGAAAGACAGCGGCAAGCTTTACGGCGCTGCCGGTCTCGCCGAAATCGCAGAGCGCAGCTATGACGTTTACTATAAGTTTGTCGAGCTCGGCGATAACTGGTGGAGCGGCGTTGTCTCTTCCGACTGGGCATATAAGAAAGTGGCGGGCCTCCTCGCCGCGATCGACGAGGCGTGCTATACCCGCGCGCTCCAGCCGGTCGTCGACAGGCTGAACGAGACCGTCGACAGCATCGAGAAGTTCGATAAGGACCTCGAGGTCGGCTCTCCCGAATTCAACGAGGCTTATAAAAAGGCCGTCCGCGATTATGTGGATCTCAAAGCGTGGACCGAGAAGCTTCAGTCGAGACTTTCCGGCAAAGACGACAAAAACGCCGCCGCTGCCGCGAACCTGTCGGGGCTCAAGAGCTGGAACGCTTATTACAAGGTCATCGACAAAGACCTGAAAGCGATCCGCAGCTTCATCGCCTGCTATGCGGCGGATCTGCTGTTCGACGTGCTTGACGAGCTCGCCGTCGCGAAGTATTCCGACGCCGAGATCGAGGCGCAGAGCAACGAGCAGTATCTCGATTATATCGACTCGTATCTCTCCGCCGAAGAGGGCACGACCGACCCGGCGGCGGAAGAGCTCCCCGAGGAGTTCAACGCGAGCGTTTACTATTACGATGAATCGATCACGAGCGAACGTCTCGAGTACATCCTCGGCGTGCTCGCCGGCATCAGCAACGTCCTGTCCGTCTCCGTTTCGGATAAAGATCAGGATGCGATCGCCGAAGAGATGGAGGATACTTACGCGATCGAGCATCTTTACGAGGCCGCGCAGGGCATTTACCAGACGCTTGCCGCG
>JAFRTA010000312.1 GCA_017427315.1 Clostridia bacterium | reverse complement strand
TCGGGCGTCAGCCCGACAAACCAGAATTTGAATCATAAGGAGATAAAACAATGTCCCTTATCGCTTAAAAAATCGCCGGGGGGAAGACCTTCCTCGGCATCGAACTCGGTTCCACCCGCATCAAGGCGGTCATGACCGACGAAAACGGAGCGCCGCTGGCGTCGGGCGCGTTCGACTGGGAGAACAGCCTTGTCGACAGCATCTGGACCTACGGGCAGGACGAGATCCTGCGCGGCGTGCGCGCCTGCTACGCGGATCTGCGCGAAAACGTGAAGAAAGAATACGGCGAAGCGCCTTCGTCCTTTGCGGCGATGGGCGTTTCGGCGATGATGCACGGCTATCTCGCCTTCGATAAAAACGGGGAGCTTCTGGTCCCGTTCCGCACCTGGCGGAACACGGTGGCGGCGGGAGCCGCGGCGGAGCTTTCCGAACGGTTTGATTTTAAAATACCCGCCCGCTGGAGCGTTGCGCACCTGTACCGTGCGATTCAGGAGAACGAGCCGCACGTGGAAAAGATCGCGCATCTGACGACCCTTGCGGGCTATATCCATTATCTTCTGACGGGAGAAAGAGTCCTCGGCGTCGGCGACGCGAGCGGTATGTTCCCCGTGGACGCGGTTACGATGGATTATGACGCGGGGATGCTCGAGAAATTCGACGCGCTGGTCGCGGACAAGCATTATCCGTGGAAGCTGAAAGATATTCTTCCGCGCATTTTGACAGCGGGCGAACCCGCCGGAACGCTGACCGCGGACGGCGCAACGCTGTTGGACGATATCGGCGCACTGAAAGCGGGCGTGCCGATGTGTCCCCCCGAGGGCGATGCGGGCACTGGCATGGTCGCCACGGACGCGGTCGCGCCCCGCACGGGTAACGTGAGCGCGGGAACGAGCGTATTCGCCATGGCGGTGCTCGACCGGCCGCTGAAGGGCTGGTATCCGGAGATCGACGTGGTCGCCACGCCCGACGGCGCGCCGGTCGCAATGGTACACGGCAATAACTGCACCGGCGATATCGACGCGTGGATCCGTCTGTTCGGCGAGACGTTTTCGTTGTTCGGCGTCGAAGCGAAAAAGAGCGAGCTCTACGATAAGCTGCTCAAGGCGGCGTTCGACGGCGATCGGGACGTGGGCGGCCTGATGAACTATAACTATATCGCCGGCGAGGGCGTCACGAAGATCCCGACCGGCAAGCCGATGTTCCTGCGCGGCGAAAACTGTCATTTCAATATCGCGAACTTCATGAAAGCGCAGCTCATGGGCGCGGTCGCCACGATTCGCGTGGGAATGGATATTCTTTATCGCGAGGGCGTCACGCTCGACTGCATCGCGGGCCACGGCGGATATTTCAAGACAAAAGAGACAGGCACGCGGTATATGTCCGCGGCGCTCGGCATCCCCGTGAAAGTCATGGAGACCGCGGGGGAGGGCGGCCCCTGGGGCATGGCGCTGCTGGCGTCTTATCTTATCAATAAAAAGGACGGCGAAACGCTGCCGGAATATCTCGGTTCCCGCGTTTTCGCTTCCGCATCCTCCGAAACCGTCGCACCCCTCCCGGAAGATATCGAGAGCTTCGGTATCTTCCTCGAACGGTATAAAAAATGGCTTCCCGCCGAGGCGGAAGCGGGTAAATACTGATTTATCGCGGAGCGATAAATCAGTATTTACCAAGGGAGAAGGGATGAGGGAGAAGGGATAAGGGATAAGGGATAAGGGATAAGGGATAAGGGCTTGTTTAATTGATTATCTGCCTCAAAAGACGCGATAGCGTTCATTTTTCGACAATCGCGGAGAATAAACCGAGACGCAGAGCGTATCATTATCGTTCTCTCATCC
>JAFRTA010000311.1 GCA_017427315.1 Clostridia bacterium | reverse complement strand
GCTCGGTCGTGTTTTTTTCGGGGCTTATTGCAACAGCCCCTTCATTCTGTTCTATTCTTCCAGCAGTATCCCGAATATCTGTTCGCAGAGCTTTTCCGGCTCGGCGGACATTTTTTTCTTCATCATATCGGCGAGCTCCGCGGTCGGCACACAGACCGTCAGACGCATCAGCGGGTCTTCGGGCATACCGGCGTGCAGTGTGACGGCGTAGCCGTCGGCGGTTTTCTTCGCCTCGACGGTATGCTCCCGGCGTCGTTTTTCCGCCTGTTCGAAATAATTTACGCTGTCGATCGCGCGCTTGCGCGTACCCTTCGGGATATCCCGCGCAAGGGCGGCCGCGGTATCGCGCCCGCGCGGCGTCACGGTCAGCTTTTCGACCTCGTCCGCGCGCTCCGCCACAACGAGGAGCGCTTTCTCAAGCAGGTCCCCGACCGCGGCGGCAAGCTCGAAATAATTCGCCATTCCGCCGCCGTACAGGCCGCCGATCAGAACGTCCTTCGAGACCGGTCTGCCGCAGTCCGCGAGCACGGACAGGATCAGCAGGCGCACGTCGTTTTTCTCAAACATTCCGCCGGGCTCGACGCCCTGGCGGAACGCGGAACCGTTATCACTCATCGTTGACTCCCTTTAAGGTGGACAGGTCGTAAGGCGTGCGCTGATACACGAAGTAATTCAGCCAGTTCGTAAACAGAAGGCTGCCCGCGCCGCGCCAGCGGATCAGCGGCGGCTGCGCGGGGTCGTCGTTCGGAAAATAATTGTACGGCACGGCGATATCCATCCCCTTGCCCCTGTCGCGGAAATACTCCAGCGCGAGGGTATTGCCGTCGTATTCGCAGTGCCCGAAGGCGTAAAAATTACGGCAGGCCTTGTCCGAGACCAGATGCACGCCCGCGAGCTCGGAATAGGCGAGCACGGAAAGATCCGGCTCGTTGGCGATATCCGAAACGCGCACCTCGGTGTGACGGGAGTGCGGCGAATAAAACGTATCGTCAAAGCCGCGCAGAAGCGGATGCTTGAGATCGAGCGGGATATGCTCGAACACGCCGAACATCTTCGCGGGCAGAACGTGTTTTGGGATGCCGTACTTGTGATACAGCGCCGCCTGCGCGCCCCAGCAGACGTGAAAAACGGAATACACGTTGCTTGCCGCCCAGTCGAAAATGCGGCACAGCTCGGGCCAGTAATCCACATCTTCGTATTCGAGCATCTCGACGGGCGCGCCGGTGACGATCATGCCGTCGTAACGGTTGCCCTCGATTTCGTCGAGCGTTTTGTAGAATTTGAGCATGTGCTCCGCGGCGGTATGCTTCGACCGGTGCGTCGCCGTCTGCAAAAGCTCCACGTTCACCTGCAGGGGGGAATTACTTAAAAGACGCAGAAACTGCGTCTCCGTCGTGATTTTAGTGGGCATCAGGTTGAGGATCACGATCTCAAGCGGTCTGATGTCCTGCGAGAGGGCGCGCTCCTCGGTCATGACGAAAATGTTTTCATTTTCGAGCAAACGGTGCGCGGGGAGCGCGTTGTCGATCTTGATGGGCATGATATGACTTCTCCGGGAAAGAGATGATACTTATTTTTTCGCGATTTTTTTCAGCTCGTCGCGGAAGGAATCCAGGTCCTGGAACTGCTTGTAAACCGAAGCGAACCGGATATAGGCGACGTCGTCGATTTCACGCAGCGCGTCCATGACGAGCTCGCCGATGTACATCGAGGAGACTTCGCGCTCCAGAGAATTCTGCAGCTTGAACTCGATCTCCGAAACGGCGTGTTCGATCACCTCAAGCGGGACGGGGCGCTTCTCGCACGCCTTCAAAAGTCCGTTGATGAGCTTGTTGCGGTCGAAGATCTGCCGGGAATTGTCTTTTTTCACAACGATGATAGGCGTCTCCTCGATAATTTCGTAAGTCGTGAAGCGCTTGCCGCACTGGATGCACTCGCGGCGGCGGCGAATGCGGGTGTTCTCGTCGGTAGGACGGGAATCGACGACCTTGCTCTCTTCATAGCCGCAGAACGGACATTTCATAAATAACACCTGCCTGAAAAAAATATCGATACATGGTAAATAGTAACACAACGGCGCGGATTTGTCAAATCCGAATTTGCAGGGAAGAAGACAGTCGGAAAGTGCGGGACCCTGTTCTGGAACGCAGAATTTCCGATCCCTGCCTTTTAAGCAGGGTGCCGGAGGTACGGCATTCCCCTTTGATATAATACCGCGGGTTCCAATAAAAGAACTTCTGAAAACATCTTTTTTTGTATACGTCCGCGTCTTCCAAAGAAGACGCGGACGGCTCTTTCATGCTTTTTTCTGTTTAGTCGATTTTTTGCCCCAAAAAGGCGATTTTTCTAAGATTTTACAAAGGTAAAACAAAAATTTTGAATACGCAACAAATGTAACGAAAATTTTGAAAAATAAATTTTGGAAATTG
>JAFRTA010000310.1 GCA_017427315.1 Clostridia bacterium | reverse complement strand
TGCCCGCCGGGACTGATCGGGAGATCCGGTCCCCGGCAGGCATTTTTTTTAAGGATCGGGATACAAAAATGGATCGGAAAAACATCGACGGGGGCAGGACGTTCGATTTCGGCAAAACCGCATCCGCTTATGCGTTATACCGAGATATCTACCCGCGGGAGCTGTACGACCGGCTGCGCGCGTTCGGCGTCGCCGCCGACGGGACGTCGTGGCTGGACCTCGGAACGGGGACCGGCGTGCTGCCGAGAAATCTGTACAACGAAAAGGCAAAAATCGTCGGGGCGGATATCTCGGCGCAGCAGATCACATTCGCAAAAGCGGAAGCGGCTTCGAACGGATGGAATATCGCCTACCTCGTCGCCCCCGCGGAATCGACGGGACTGCCGGACGGCAGCTTCGACGCGATCACGGCGGCGCAGTGCTTCTGGTATTTCGACCGGGAGAAAATGCGCGCGGAGATCGCGCGTCTGCTGAAGGAAGGCGGCATATTCGTAAAGATCGCGATGGACTGGGAGCCGGACGATCCGATCGCGGCGCGCAGTATTGCGCTCGTCCGGGAATACAACCCGGAATGGACGGGCGGTAAAGGGATCGGCGCGGATATCTTCGACGACCTGTTCCCCGGACGGCGGACGGAGACCTTCTCCGCGGAGCTTCCGTTCACGCGCGAGAGCTGGCACGGCAGGATGTGCGCCTGCCGCGGAACGCTCGCATCGATGGACGAAGAAACGTTCCGCCGCTGGGAAAACGAACATTTACTGTTTCTGCGGCAATGCCCGGAATCGTTCACGGTGCGGCATACGATTTATCTTTCCCGGTTCATACCGGGAGGAAGGAGCGCGTCATGAGGCTGGGGCTGAAGCGCGGGACCGTCGCGCTGTATCCTCACGAGGCGGCGTGGGAGAGAGAAGCGGAGCGGACCGTCTCGGAGCTGCGGGGCATCCTCGGCTCTGCCGCGACGGATTATCGTCACGTGGGCAGCACGGCGATCCGTTCGATCAAGGCGAAGCCGATCGTGGATATCGCCGTCTCCGTGAACGATTTTGCGGATATCCTCGCAAAGGAGGACGCGCTGCGGGAGCATGGCTTCTATTACCGTCCCGGCGCGTTTGACGAAACGCAGCTTTTCTTTGCCTGCGGGAGCTTCTACGACGGCACGGGCGAGCTGCAGACGCATTTTATCCACGTCGTGAAAAAAGACGGCCCGCAGTGGCGCGATTATCTGAACTTCGGCGATTATATGAACGCCTTTCCCGCCGCCGCGCGGCGGTACGAAGCGCTCAAGGAACGGCTGGCTGCCGCGAATCCCGAAGACCCCGGCAGAGAGCGCTACCTTGCCGGAAAACACGATTTCATCCTCGACATCCTGCGGCGGGCGACGGTATGGTCGTTCCTCGGTAAAAATATCCGAATGAAAATCGACCGTCCGGTCGGTTATGTGCATGCAAAGGGAGGCTATACGCTGGTTTACCCGCTGAATTACGGATATATCCCCGGCGTTCCCGGCGGAGACGGAGAGGATCTCGACGTATATCTGATCGGCGTGACGGAGCCCGTATCGCAGGCGGATTGCCGCGTCGTCGGCGTCGTGCATCGGAAGAACGACGCGGAGGATAAGCTGATCGCCGCGCCGGAGGGAACGGACTTTACGAAAGAGGAAATGGAGAACGCCGTCCGCTTTCAGGAGCAGTGGTATGATTCCCGGATCATCCCCCTGCGGGACGCCGCGCGCTTCGATGAGCTTTACGGCGAATAAGAATAAGACGAACGGAAAAAATCAACCGGCGCGGGAGAACTTCCCGCGCCGGATTTTTTATATTCGGAATCATCGTTATGCAAAAACGCCGTATTTCGTTTTCATCCGGCCGAGCTTCTCCAGCATCGGCGGCGCGCCGAACCATAAGAACAGAACGGTGGCGGCGGCGTGGACGAGATCCAGCGGGAATCCCGTGGCGTAATAGCTCATGACCGTTCCCCACGTGAGCTGCGCTCCGCCCCAGAGCAGGGCGGTCGAGGGATTCATCAATCCGCCGTAAACGATCACGGCGCAGAACGCGCCGAACAGACAGAGGAACAGCCGCGACTGCCGCAGCTTTCCGCGGCAGACAAGCCCCGCAAGGAAACCGATCAGCCCCATCGCGAACATCTGCCAGGGCGTCCACGGTCCCTGCGAGAACAGCATGTTCGATACGAGCATCGTGACCGCGCCGACGAGAAAGCCCGCCTCGCCGCCGAACGCCGCGCCGACGATCACGGTCAACGCAAGCACCGGCTTGAACTGCGGCAGCATGACGAGCGCAGCGCGCCCCGCCACGCCGATCGCGCAGAGAGAAGCGAGCGTCACGACCTCCCGCGCGCGCGGGCGTCTGCCCTCGAACAGCACGAAAAACGGCAGCGTCGCTTCGATCAGCACGGCGATAGCGGTAATATAGTAATACTTCTCCGGCAGAAAAAATACCGCCGCGAGCAGCGTCGCCGGGATCATCAGGCAAAGAATGACCGCGGTGATCACCGATTTTTTCGTGCGCCGTTTTTTCTGCCCGGCGCTTTTTTTGACTTTCACGTCGTGGGATGGGCTTGCGTCCGGCGGAGGAGCGGTCCCGCCCGGTATGGACGCGGCGTCGACCGGAGTCCCCGCCGCGGGCGGTTCGTTTTTTGCGCCGTCCGCGCCGCCGTCTCCGGGTTCGCCGCCGATCGCTTCGATGACGTCCCGCGTCAGCACCGCACCGGGAATGAGATCCTTCGCGATCCTGCACGCCGCGGTCGTGTAAAAGCTGTTTTCGCCGAAAAACGCGCGGGGCGCGGCCTCGCCGAGCAGGACGCCGTCGAAGAACATCGCGCAGCGGTCGGCGTATTCGGCGCAGAATTCCAGGTCGTGGCTCACGGTCACGACCGCGCAGCCCTTGTCAAGCAGCCGCCGCAGCAGCAGGGCAAGCTCCCGTTTCGACTGCGCGTCGAGCCCCTTGGTCGGCTCGTCGAGCAGCAGGACGCGCGGCTCATGTAAGAGCAGCTTCGCCAGCGCGGCGCGCTGCTGTTCGCCGCCCGAGAGGTCGTACGGGTGACGGTCCCAAAGTCCCTCAAGACCGCAGTCCGCGGCGACGGCGGCGATTTTTTCCCGTTTTTGATTTCCGTCGGTCTTTTGACCGCGCAGCGCGTCGGCAAGCTCCTCGCGCACCGTATTTTTGATGAACAGCAGCTTCGGGTCCTGCGGCAGAAGAAACACGTCCTCGCCCTTTACGCTGCCGCGGTACGGAGAAGCGCAGCCTGCGAGCACGCGCAGAAGCGTCGTTTTGCCGCTGCCGTTGCCGCCGAGGATGCAGAGGTGTTCGCCCGCGCGTGCCTGCAAAGAAGCGCCGCGCAGGATATCCGCGCCGTCCTTTTCATAGCGGAACCAAAGCTCCTTCGCCGTGAGCAGCACGTCTTCGTCTTTTGCGGGCGCGTCTTCCGAGATCGGGCAAAGCGAACGTCCTTTCAGATATTCCCGCAGAAAATCCCGTCCCTCGCGCACCGTGACGGGACAGGGGAGCTGCGTCCTGACCGAAGCCCACACGCGCGATGCGGCGGGCGTCGCCGCGAACATGCCGGGGCGGTTCTTCCGAAGATATTCCGCGGTATCTTTTGCATTTCCGATATGTTCGATTGCGCCGTCTTCCATAAAGGCGAGCGTATCGGCAAGTCCGATCGCCTCCTCGAGACGGTGTTCGGTGAGGATCACGGTGATGCCGAGCTCGCGGTTGAGCTTTGAGAGCATCGAAAGGAATTCCGACGCGGCGATCGGGTCGAGCTGTGCCGTCGGCTCGTCGAGGATCACGACCTGCGGGCGCATCGCCGTAACGGCGGCAAGGTTTAAAAGCTGCTTCTGGCCGCCGGAGAGCTCCGCGGTTTTTTTATGAAACCAATTCTGAATGCCGAAAAAGGACGCGGTCTCGGCGACTCTGCGCCGGATCGTCGGCGTGTCCGCGCCGAGATTTTCAAGCCCGAACGCGAGCTCGTGCCAGACCTTGTCGGTGACGATCTGCTCCTCGGGACACTGCCCGACGAAACCGACGCCTGCGCTCGATTCTCCTTGCGGCAGGGCGGAGAGGTCTTTCCCGCAGAAGAAAACGCTCCCGGTTTTCTCCCCGACGGGCGCGAGCTCCGGTTTCAGAAGCCGTAAAAGCGTAGTCTTGCCGCAGCCGGATCGGCCGAACAGCAGAAAAAACTCCCCCTGCCGTACCGAAAACGAGACGCGCGATACAGCGGGAGAGGACATATTCGGATAGGTAAAGGTCAGATCCTGCGTTCTGAGCGCTTCCATAAAAGCACCTCCGTAAGATCAAAGAGCAGCGGGATCAAGCACAAAACGAAAAACGCCGCGCAGAACAGCCCCGAGGACAGGGGAGCCGCCGCGGGAGCAAAGCGCGGATAGTAGTTGAAGTCAAGCTGCCCGAACACTGCGCCGAGGAGCGCAGCCGCGCCGGGCAGGACGCTTGCGCAGAGAAGCGCAGCGTCCGTCGGTGTGAAGCGGTAGATCGAAAATGACGTGCGTCCGCGCATCCCGTATCCGCGCCCCTTCATGCTGTCGGCGGTCTGCGCCGCGTTCTCGAGCGCCCAGGTCACGACCATGGAAAACGCCGAGGCCGCGCGGCGGACGCGGGCGGCCGTTTTTTCGCTCCCGCCGCCGGATGCCCGCTGTACGTCCATCGCGTCCCGGAATTTACGGTGAAACAGCGGTACGAAGCGTAGCGCCATACTCAAGAGCAGGCCGAGCGACGGAAGGACCCGCCCGAACAGATAAACGAATTTATCCGTCGTCATGATCTCGGTCAAAGACGCAAACCAGAACAGCGACGCCGCGAGCAGCACACCGGCGAACGCGCCGTAGATCAGACTTTCCGCCGTAAGCGGGTTGCCCGAAGGAAAATAAGCGAGGATCGTCGCGCCGCGGTGGTTGAACATCGGGTTCAGAACCGCGGTCAGAACGGAAAGAGGAAGAACGACGCGCAGCGTGTACCGCAGCGCTTTTTTTGATAAGAAAAAATAATACGCCGCCCCGCAGACTGCGGA
Source organism: Clostridia bacterium (assembly GCA_017427315.1). Classification (GTDB taxonomy): domain Bacteria; phylum Bacillota; class Clostridia; order Oscillospirales; family Acutalibacteraceae; genus RGIG2774. Next base: position 1,517 of record JAFRTA010000310.1, on the reverse strand, counting down.
CAGCGTCCTGCAGACCGGATGAGCGATGCAGACGCTCAACGTCAGGATCAGCCCGAACGATATGAAATTGACCAGCGGATGCGCGCTGCGGAATGCGGAGGGACGAGACATGGGGATCCTTTCAAATACTGATTTGCCGACTTAGCCCCGAGTCCCGAGACTCGAGTCCCGAGATACGAAAGGTCAGATTATGCGTCTTGGTTAAACAGTGGGAAACAATATGTTCCCCCTTTTATTAACTTGAGTAAAAACAACCGCCTCGAGACTCGGGACTCGGGACTCGGGACTGAAATCTGATTTGCCGCTGTGCGGCAAATCAGATTTTATGGCTCTCTCGCGCCGAGATCCGCGCCGTTGTCGAGGGTGTAGTGCCATTCGACGACGTCGCCGTCTTTCAGCTCATATTTGCTGCAGCCGTAGTTTGGGTAAACACCGTTGACGCAGTACATCCAGCCGGACATGGAGCCGCAGTCGAATTCGTAAAGGTCGCCGATCCCCTCGATATACGCGGTGTTGTAAATCGGCGCCATGGAAAACTCCATCGGGATGCCGTTCTCCCGGCATACGCGCTGCAGCACGTCGAAAACGGATTCCCCTTCGGTGATCTCGACGCTTTGTGCGGGCAGGATCACGCCGTCGGCGGGCAGCATGGCGGACGTGCCGGAATAGGAGAGCGCTTTCTTGCAGTCGATGGAATAGGTGCAGGCGATTTTTTTCTGCGTCGCGGGCGCCTCGGTCGTCGGCGCCTCGGTCGTCGGCACGGCGGTGGGAGAAGCAGCGGTCGTCGGCGCCGTCGTCGGTGCAATCACAGGCAGGACCGTCGTCGCTGTCGTATCGGCGCCGGTCGTCAATACAGCCGTATCCGATACGGCCGCGGTCGTAGGCGCGCTCGTCGGAATCTGTGCCGGAGCGGTCGGATATGCCGCCGGCGGGATCGTCGTCGGCGCCGCGCTCGTCGGCGTCAGCGTGGTATACAGGGTTCGTTCCGCCGCGCCTTCCCTCGGTTGCTTCGCTTTGCAGCCGGCGAAGGGAATGAGAAGCGTGACGATAAGAAGATACGGGAGAATTTTTTTCATGCTGAAGCCTTTCAAAAATATCGGAAGCGTAAGGCGCAGAGGGCCGGGGCGTCAGAATGCCGATCTGAAACGCACGGCGTTCCGGTTCGGCGCCCGCGTCTTTCACCTTGCGCATAAAACCGAACGGAAAAAATACAAAGCATTCCGGTCAATCGATCGACTTGAACGACTCAACCATACTGATGCTGCGCAGCTTCCGCCGAAGCATCAGATTCACGAGCAGCGAGAGGATCACGGTCGCCGCAAATGCGATGACGTAGCTTGCAAGGTGAATCGATTTTCCGTACATGACCGAATCGACGACAATATAATTGAGCATGAGCTTGTGCAGCCAGTAACCGCCGAACAGACCGAGCAGCGCGCCGATCACCGTGAAAATAATGTTCTCGCGATAGATATACGCCGATACCTCGCTGTCGTAGAAGCCGAGCACCTTCAGCG
>JAFRTA010000005.1 GCA_017427315.1 Clostridia bacterium | reverse complement strand
CAACGTGAATTGAGAGAAGCCCCGGCATCCGCTGCCGGGGCGTTTCTTTTTTTTCGGCGCGGAACGGCGCGTGCGGTCTTTTCCGGGGAGTCTTCCGTCCCGAAGGGGATATTTCCGTAAAACAATTTGCATTTTGCACAACTTCGACCCGAAACAAGACGCAAGTTTTTGCAAATTTCGAATTGACTTATTAACACGATGTGAATATAATTATTTTTGTATAGTAAAGGGGAAAAGCCCTTACCGTACGCCGACGGGAGAAGACTCCCGCACATTATTGTTTTTTGGAGGTTTTGACCAATGAAAGTCAAACAGATTCTCGCGCTCGTTCTCGCGCTCGTGATGTGCTTCGCGCTCGCGTCCTGCGGCGAAAAGAAGCCCTCGGACACTCCCTCCGACGCTCCCTCGGCCGAGCCGGGCACTACCGAAGCTCCCGCTGCCGACGTCAGCTTCGAAAAAGAAGGCGTCATCAAGCTCGGCGGCATCGGCCCGATCACCGGCGACCTTGCGCAGTACGGCGTCGCCGTTCAGCTCGGCGCTGAGCTTGCCGTTGCGGAGATCAACGCCGCGGGCGGCATCAACGGCTACGAAGTCGCGTTCAAGATGGAAGACGATACCGGCGCCGCCGACATCGCCGTGAACGCCTACAACGCGCTGAAAGACTGGGGCATGCAGACTCTGGTCGGCACCGTTACTTCCACGCCCTGCGTCGCGGTTTCCGCCGAAGCCGTGAACGACAATATGCTCCTGCTCACGCCGTCCGGCTCGTCCATCGACGCGATCAGCGCGGGCGACACCTGCTTCCGCGTCTGCTTCTCCGACGACAACCAGGGCATCGTCGCCGCGGATTATATCGCGGACAAGGCGCTTGCGACCAAGGTCGGCGTCATTTTCAACAGCTCCGACTCCTATTCCACCGGCATCAAAGACAACCTTGTCGCCGAGGCTGCCAAGAAGGGCCTTGAGATCGTCGCCGCCGAAGCGTTCACCAACGACAACGCGACCGATTTCAGCGCGCAGCTCAACAACGTGAAGGACGCCGGCGCGGAGCTCGTCTTCCTTTCGATGTACTACACGCCCGCTTCGCTGCTTCTCAAGCAGGCGAAGGATATGGGCTACGCTCCCATCTTCTTCGGTCCCGACGGTATGGACGGCATCCTCGGCATGGAGAACTTCGACACCACCCTTGCCGAAGGCCTGAGATATCTCACCCCGTTCCTTGAGAACGCGACCGACGATGCGACCGTGAAGTTCGTCGAGAGCTTCAAGGCGAAGTATCCGGACCGTGCTTCCTATCTGAACCAGTTCGCGGCCGACGCTTACGACGCGATCTACGCGCTGAAAGCGGCTTACGAGCTTGCGGACGTGACGCCCGAGACCTCCGTCTCCGACGCGGGCAACCTGCTGAAGGACGCGCTGCAGAAGGTCTCCGTCGACGGCGTGACCGGTACCGCGATGGTATGGGACGCCGACGGCGAGCCCCAGAAGCAGCCTCGTGTCGCGATCATCAACAACGGCGTTGTTGAGGCGGCATAACGCAGAAACAAACAGATTTTCAAACTCCGCGGGGATACCGTTCTACGGTATTCCCGTCGGAGTGTTTTAGGACCTGCGGCAAAAGCTTTGAAACAGTACACCCGGCAGGCCGCAGACGGCGATGCGCCGGATGCAGTGTTTCAAAGCTTTCCCCGTTTATTTACCAAGGAGTTGAGAAAATGAAATTTCTCTCACAGCTGATCTCCGGCATCAGCCTCGGCAGCATCTACGCGCTGATCGCGCTGGGCTACACGATGGTGTACGGGATCGCGAAAATGCTGAATTTCGCCCACGGCGACGTGATCATGGTCGGCGCGTTCGTGGTGTATACCGCCTGCGTCAAGGGCGGCATGAACCCGGTGCTCGGCGTGCTGCTCGCGATCGTATTCTGCACCGTGCTCGGCGTCTGTATCGAGCGTCTGGCGTATAAGCCGCTGCGGCAGGCCGCGTCTCTCGCGGTGCTGATCACCGCCATCGGCGTGAGCTATCTGCTGCAGAACCTGGCGCTGCTGATCTTCAAATCCGATACCAAGCAGTTCTCCTCTGTCGTGATGATAAAGCCCGTGACGGTCGCCGGGCTGACGGTGTCGGGCGAGATCATCGCGACGATCATCGTCTCGGTCGTGATCATGGTCGCGCTGACGCTGTTCGTCAACAAGACCAAGCCCGGCAAGGCGATGCGCGCCGTATCCGAGGATAAGGGCGCCGCGCAGCTCATGGGCATCAACGTCAACGGGATCATTTCCCTGACCTTTGCCATCGGTTCGGCTCTCGCGGCGATCGCCGGCGCGCTGATGTGCTCGACCTATCCGGCGCTGAGCCCCTATACCGGCGCGATGCCCGGCATCAAGGCGTTCGTCGCGGCGGTGTTCGGCGGCATCGGCTCGATCCCCGGCGCGATGGTCGGCGGCGTCCTGCTCGGCGTGATCGAGAACCTGAGCAAGGGATATATCTCTTCCCAGCTTTCCGACGCGATCGTGTTCGCCGTGCTGATCCTCGTCCTGCTGATCAAGCCTACGGGCATTATGGGCAAAAAAATCGCGGAGAAGGTGTGAGGTGGCGGCAATGGCGAAAAAAACGGATTCTCCTCTGCGGAGCAAGGCGGCGGGATTGCGTCCCGTCACCAAAAAGAATCTTCTCACCTATCTTATGGTGATCGTGTTTTACGCGCTGTTCCAGTCGCTCTCCGCGGCGGGCGCGCTGAAAAACGCTTATCAGAGTCTTCTGGTGCCCATCTGCTACAGCGTGATCATGGCGATCTCGCTGAATCTCGAGGTCGGCGTGCTCGGCGAGCTGAGCATCGGCCACGCGGGCTTCATGTGCGTCGGCGCGTACTGCGGCGCGTTCTTCTCGGTCGTGACGAAAAACACGTTCGAAATCGGCTGGCTGCGCTTCCTGATCGCGATGGTCATCGGCGCCGCCGCGGCTGCGGTCGCGGGCTTTCTGATCGGCGTTCCCGTGCTGCGCCTCAAGGGAGACTATCTTGCGATCGTGACGCTCGCCTTCGGCGAGATCATCAAGAGCGTCGTGAACGTGCTTTACGTCGGCAGAGACGCTTCCGGCTTCCACATCGCGATGGACAGCGCGAAGGTCGGTCTGCAGGAGGGCGGCGTGATGATCCTCAACGGACCGCAGGGCATCACCGGCACCCCGAGAAACTCGAATTTCACCGTCGGCTTCGTCCTTGTCATGCTGACGCTGATCATCGTGACGAACCTGATGGATTCCCGCACCGGGCGCGCGGTCATGTCCCTGCGCGACAACCGGATCGCGGCGGAGTCCATCGGCGTGAACGTCACCAAATACAAGCTGACCGCCTTCGTGATCTCCGCGGCGATCGCTGGCGTGGCGGGCGTGCTCTACGCCCATAATCTGAACGCCCTGACCGCGAACACGAACAATTTCGGCTATAACATGTCGATCATGATCCTCGTCTACGTCGTGCTCGGCGGCCTCGGCAGCATCCGCGGCTCGGTGATCGCGGCGGCGCTGCTCTACTCGCTGCCGGAGATCTTCCGCGGCGTCGGGCAGTACAGGATGCTGCTTTACGCGATCGTCCTAATCGTGATGATGATCGTCAACAACGGCGCGTTTTTCGTGCAGTATAAAGAAAAACTCAAGCACCGTATCCGCGGCGGTCGGAAGGAGGCGGCGTAAATGAGTCTGCTTGAAATCAGGAATCTCGGCATCGTTTTCGGCGGCCTCCACGCCGTGGAGGATTTCAACCTGACGCTCGAAAAGGGCGAGCTTTACGGGCTGATCGGCCCCAACGGCGCGGGCAAAACCACGGTGTTCAACCTGCTGACCGGCGTATATAAGCCAACCGCGGGCGAGTTTTATCTCGACGGCGTGAAGATGAACGGTAAAAAACCGGTCGAGATCAGCAAGGCGGGCGTTGCGCGCACGTTCCAGAATATCCGTCTGTTCGGCAAGCTCTCGGTGCTCGACAACGTGAAGATCGGTCTGCATAACCGGATGAAATACGGCACGCTGACGGGAATCCTGCGTTTGCCGAAATACTTCTCCGTCGAGCGGAAAATGAACGAGAAGGCGATGGAGCTGCTTTCCGTTTTCGAGCTGGACGGCGACGCCGATACGCTCGCCTCGAACCTGCCCTACGGCAAGCAGAGAAAGCTGGAGATCGCCCGCGCCATGGCGACGGCGCCCAAGCTTCTGCTGCTCGACGAGCCCGCGGCGGGCATGAATCCGAACGAAACCAAAGAGCTGATGCAGACGATCCGCCTGATCCGCGATAAATTCGACCTGACGATCCTTTTGATCGAGCACGATATGAGCCTTGTTTCCGGTATCTGCGAGAATATCACGGTGCTGAATTTCGGCACCGAGCTCGCCAAGGGCCCGACCGTCGAGGTGCTGCGGGACCCCGAGGTCATCAAGGCGTATCTGGGCAATTAAGGAGGAAGCGCAATGGCAGACGTAATGCTTGAGATCAATCAGATCAACGTTTACTTCGGCGTGATCCGCGCGCTGCGGGACGTTTCCTTCTATGTGGAAAAGGGTGAGGTCGTCGCGCTGATCGGCGCGAACGGCGCGGGCAAGACCACCACGCTGCACACGATCACGGGACTGCTCAAGCCCGCGAGCGGCAGCATTAAGCTCGGCGGTGTCGATATCACGAAAACGCCCGCGCATAAGATCGTGTCGATGGGCATGGCGCACGTGCCCGAGGGCAGGCGCGTTTTTTCGCTTCTGACCGTTGAGGATAATCTGCGCCTGGGCGCGTATACGAGAAAAGATAAAAAAGAGATCGCAGCGTCGATGGAGGAGGTCTTTACGTCCTTCCCGCGCCTCAAGGAGCGTCGTTCGCAGACTGCGGGCACGCTCTCCGGCGGCGAACAGCAGATGCTCGCCATGGGCAGGGCGCTGATGAGCAGGCCCTCGATCCTTTTGATGGACGAGCCCTCGATGGGGCTTTCCCCCCTGTTCGTCGACGAAATTTTCTCAATCATCGAGAAAATCAAAAAACAGGGCACGACCGTGCTTCTCGTCGAGCAGAACGCGAACAAGGCGCTTTCGATCGCGGATCACGCCTACGTGCTGGAAACCGGTTCCATCGCCATGGAAGGGAAAGCCTCGGAGCTGCTCAACGACGAGCGCGTCAGAAAGGCGTACCTCGGCGCGTAACACGGGGAAAAACGGTATTGCGCCGGAAGGAGCGATAACGGATGGCAAGAAAACTGTTTTGTGAAATCAGTCCTTTGACCTATGAGATCTCTTTGCGAAAAGAGATCTTTTTGCGGACGGTCAGAGATCTGCGCTCGCACGACAGGATCGCGCGGACGCATTCCGCCGAGGCGCTGCCGAACATCGTCAAAAGCCACAGCTCAGTCCTCGTGCGCAGGCTGCACGGCGTGGATATCCGTCTGCAGGAGAACAAGGTGACGAATATCCGTCTCGCCTGCGAAAAGGTCAACGGTCTCGTGATCCGTCCGGGGGAGACGTTTTCGTATTGGAAAACGCTCGGCGAGCCGACCAGGCGCAAGGGCTACAAAGAAGGGCTCGCGATCCGCAACGGCAAGCCCTCGAAGGGCGTCGGCGGCGGGCTCTGCCAGATGGCGAACATGATCCACTGGCTCGTGCTGAACAGTCCGCTCGAGGTCACCGAGCTGCACCATCATTCCGACGCGCTGTTTCCCGACGAGAGAAGGCGCGTTCCCTTCGGCACGGGGACCTCTGTTTTCTACAACAAAAGCGATTACCGATTCAGGAATAATACGGATCAGAACGTGCAGATCCTCGTGTGGGTGGAGGACGGCGAGCTGTGCGGCGAGCTGCGCAGCGAAAGGCCGTTTCCTTACCGTTACAAGCTCGTGGAGGAAGATCACCATTTCAAAAAAGAGGGAGAAAAGTTCTACCGCAACTCCCGCGTTTACCGGATCGTGATCGACCGGGCGACAAACGAACCCGTTCGCAGGGAGCTGCTGCTGAACAACCATTCCGAGGTCATGTATGATTATTCTCTGATCCCGGAGGACCAGATACGGACGGATGAATCAGATACTTGAAAAAATATGCCGCACGGTCGAAAACGATCCGGGGCGGACGGCTTATACGGCGAACGGCAGTTCGATCGCTTACGGCGCGCTGTGGAACGCCGCGGAGGTCCGCGCGGACCTTCTGCGGCGGCAGGGGACTTCGCCCGTTGTGATCTTCGGCGATAAAGAGATCTCCGTCGTGATCTCGATCCTTGCGTGCCTTATGGCGGGGCGGACCTACGTACCCGTCCGGTCCGACACCCCGCTGCCGCGCCTTGCGCGTATTCTTGCGCTGACGGGCTCCGCGTTGCTGCTGACGGAAAAAAACGTGACCGTCGACGGCGCGGAATGCCTCTCTCCCGACGCGCTCACCCGTTTTGCGGGAAAGGAACCGAAGGAGGCGGACGGCGGGACAGCCTACGCGATTTTTACCTCCGGCAGCACGGGCGACCCGAAGGGCGTTCCGATCGGCGTGGAAAATCTCGAAAATTTCGTCGATTGGATCTCCTCGCTCGAGCCGCTGCGCGGCTGTACGAACGCGACGGTATTCAATCAGGCGAGCTTCAGCTTCGATCTGAGCGTCGCCGATTTTTATTTCGCGCTTTGCAACGGACACACGCTCGCCGCGCTCTGCTGCGATATCGGAGACGACCCGGAGGGAGCGCTGCGCACGCTGGCGCAGGCGGACGTCGCGGTGATGACGCCTACGTTCGCCCGGCTGTGCCTGCTTTGCGAGGGCTTCGAAGCTTCCCGTTTGCCGAAGCTGAAATGTATCTATTTCTGCGGGGAGCGTCTGGACGCCCGGACCGTGCGCAGGCTTTTCGCAGCCTTTCCCGCGCTGCGCATCCTCAACGCTTACGGACCGACGGAGGCGACGAGCGCGGTATCCGCGATCGAGATCACCCCCGCGGCGGCGGAGACCGACGCCGAGCTGCCCGTCGGCGACGCGGAAAACTTCGCGACGGAGGTCGTGATCGAGGACGGCGAGATCGTACTAAAAGGAAAAAGCGTTTTCGGCGGGTATCTCGGCGATACCGCGGGCGGATATTTCCGTGAAAACGGCGAAAACGGTTACCGCACGGGCGATCTCGGAAGGATCGAAAACGGGATGCTGTTCTGCGGCGGCAGGAAAGACCGGCAGGTCAAATACAAGGGCTGCCGCATCGAGCTCGACGATATCGAGCGCAATATCGCGCGTGTCGGCGGCGTAAAGGACTGCGCCGTCGTTGCGAAGAAAAACGCGGACGGTGCGGTGCGGCTGATCAAGGCGTTCGTCGTTTCCGACGGGACGGTCGGAGCCGAGGTCGTAAAATCGGCCCTTGCGGGCGTTCTGCCTGCGTATATGATTCCGAAAAGCATCCGGCTCGTCGACCGGCTGCCGGTGAACGGAAACGGGAAAACGGACAGAAAGGAGCTGGAAACGTGGTAAATATCGCCGATCTTTTGTATGAGATCTGCGAGGACGACGCCGTGTATGAAGACGGGATCGACCTCGCGGAGGCGGGCCTGATGGATTCCTTTACGGTCATCACGCTTCTGGAGCGGCTGGAGGACGAGGGAGTTTTTATTCAGCTTACGAGGATTGACAGAACGCGTCTTCACACCTTGCGCGGCATCGAAGAACTCGTTGAAGAGGAGCTTCGGCGCGTGAACGGAGAATAACGGACGAAAAACGGGGACGCCCGCGGCAGGATTCTGCCGCGGGCGCTT
>JAFRTA010000309.1 GCA_017427315.1 Clostridia bacterium | reverse complement strand
TATTGCCGAGGATCCAGTAAAGGCTGATGCCGCCGGGGAACATAAAGCCGAAATAGATCGACATTGCAGGCCCCATCAGGAACGTACACCCGAGCATCGCCGCATTGTTTCCCTGGGTGGGATTCTGTTTTTTCTGACGAAGGAACATGAATACACTGGAACCGAGCGCCGTGATGCCGGAAATGATCGGCAGAAGCCACAGAATGCTGGGCTGTTTTCCCGGAGTCTCGGAAAGAGTGATACCGAAAAGCTGGAATCTGTCTCTGAAAGTGACGATCTGTTCAAAATCCGCAGCGCTGACGCCCTGCACGCCGTTCTCCATCAGCTTGTCCAGATGGTTGAGGACCTCGATTTCGAGCGTAACGCGCGCGTTGTTCGATATTTCCGTCACCGTACCGACCGCGTCGGTCAGGGCGGTGACCACGCTTGTGCCCAGATGCAGAACGTTCGTCAGGGGCGTTCTGATCGCAGAATAAAGACCGATCATCACGGGGAGCTGGATCAGCATCGGCAGGCAGCCGCTCGACATGGGGTTGAAGCCCTCTCTCTGATAGAGCGCCTGCGTTTCTTCGTTGATCTTCTGCTGGTTGCCCTTATACATCTCCTGAATGCGGCGGACCTTGCTCTGCATGCGCATCTGCGCGGCGGAGCTTTTTTGCTGCTTCATGGAAGAAGGAAGAAGGATCAATCGCGTAATCAGGGTGATGAACAGGATCGAAAGCAGATAATTATGGGTGATGTCGTAGAAAAAACCGATCACGTAACCGAACGGAACGGCCAACATCTCATAAAAGCCTGTCATGCATTACCTCCGGCTGTCTTTTTTTTCGGGCACGGGGTCGAAACCGCCGGGCCAAAAGGGATTGCACCGCAGAATCCGGCGTGCGCCCATGAACCCGCCCTTCAGAAGCCCGAATCGCTCGATCGCCGTACAGGTGTACGCCGAGCAGGTGGGATAATATCTGCATCTCGCGGGAAATAACGGCGAGATACGCCGTTGGTAAAATCGGATCGCTTTCAGTGAAGCGCGGGTCGCTTTATTCATCGTCCCATCTCCTCACCGGAAAGCAGACCGGCGGCGGTCAAATGCCGTCTCATCACCGGCACGAGCTGCGTGCTTTTGACAAAGCACGTTTTCGACCGCGCGATGAATATGATATCGTAGCCGGGCTTCACGCCGCCGCCGATTTCTGCGAACGCCGCCCGAATCACTCTTCTGGCCCTGTTTCTCTGCACAGCGCCGCCGATCTTCTTGCCTGTCGTAATACCGATACGACTGACGCCCGCGCGGTTTTTGATCACGGTCGTGACCAGCGCGGGATCCGGATACGATTTGCCGCGGGCATACGCCCTGCGGAAATCACTGTTGCTTTTTACGGTCGGAAAAACCGCCACCGCAACCACCTTCCCCGAATCAGTAGGTAAGGCGCTTTCTGCCCTTCGCTCTGCGGCGGGCAAGAACTTTTCTGCCGTTTCTGTCTGCCATTCTCTTACGGAAGCCGTGTTCCATCATGCGATGACGCTTTTTAGGCTGGTAAGTTCTCTTCATGTACGGGACCCCCATTCTATAGAAAAATAAATAAGAACACTACCGAGCGACGGGAAAACGCGCCGCCCGGGCGTTTTATTCTTTTTACGCACAGGCAAAAAGGGCATAAATACCCCTTAAACTCTCTGCAATGCACAATTATATATCAAAACGAAAGCGCTTGTCAACCTTTTTTTAGATTTTCGGAGCCGGAATCGCCTTATTTTTTATGAAATTTTGTTTTACAGCTTGTATTGTACATGAAAATAGGATATGATATATGTAATATACAGAGTGGTTTTCCGCTGCGGTCCGGAAGAGCGGCATACCGTATCTCGAAAAACGAAAAAAGGGGAGAAGCAAGATGGAAAAGGGAACCGTGAAACGCCTGTCTTTCGTCATCAATATCGCGTATTTTGCGATTTTCGTCGCGCTGTTTTACTGCATCGCCCGGTACGCGCTCTCTTACGTCGCGCCGTTTCTGATCGCCTTCGCTGCGGCGTACGCCCTGCAGCGGCCGGTCAACTTCATTCACCGCAAGTCGAGAGGCAAGCTCCCCCGCGGCATCGTCGGAACGGTTCTCGTTCTGCTGATCACCGCCGCCGTCGTGACGCTGATCGCCGTGCTCGGCGTACAGATTACCGGCAAGCTGCGTGATTTCATCAGCTTCCTGACCTCAAAATTTTCCGAACTGCCGAGACTGATCGACACGGTCAAAAACAGCCTTCTCGACTTTGCGCGCAAGCTGCCCGAGGGCATCAGCGCAACGCTGACGGATTCGCTCAACAAAATCTCCACCGACGATCTGATGCATACCGTCTCATCAAAGCTGACGACGGACAATATCCTCTCCGCGCTGAAAACGCCTCTGAGCGGCGCGTGGAGCATGGCGAAACAGGTCCCCGTGACGATTATCGCGGTCCTCATCACGATCATCTCCGCCTGTTTCCTCACGGCGGATTACCGCATCATCAAAAACTTTATTCTGCTGCAGTTCAGCGAAGAGCGCCGCAACAAGCTCGTCAAAACGAAGAAGCTCATCCTCTATTCTTTGAGCAGGATCGTGAAATCCTACCTGCTGATCATCCTGATCACCACCGCGGAGCTTGCGCTGGGGCTCGGCGTTCTCAAGCTCGCGCATATTTATGAGAACGGCTATATCATCGCGATCTCACTGCTGATCGCGATCATCGACATCATCCCCGTGCTCGGCACGGGCACCGTGCTGATCCCGTGGGCGGTGATTTCGTTCATCACGGGCGAGATCGGTATGGGCATCAGCCTTCTGGTCATGTACGTCATCATTACGATCATCCGCCAAATCATTGAACCGAAGCTCGTCGCCGGTCAGTTCGACCTGCCCGCGATCGTAACGATCGCGTCCATGTATATCGGCACCAAGCTTTTCGGCCCGATCGGGATTTTCCTGCTGCCGATCACAATCATTCTTTTAAAACTGCTTGTGGACGAGGGCGTCATCAAACTCTTCCGCACGAGCCGTTCCGTCGCGCTCGCGGAAGCGGAAAAAACGGGGAAAGATCCCGACGAGCTTCTGAAAGAATACGAGCCGCCCCGTGAGGAGCATACGAACGCGGGGCAGAAGATCGCCGGATTCATCAGCAAAAAGGTGACCGAGATCCAAACAAAAAACGAACACCGGGCCGGCGAAAGCAGCGACGACGGTCCCGACGCCGAAACTGAACCGAAGGAATGATATTATGCTGAATGAAACGGAAAACAACGATTTGCGTCTGGCCGTGCTGATCGACGCGGACAACGTACCCTACTCCTACGTCAAGGAAATGATGGAGGAGATCGCGCGCTACGGCGTGCCGACCATCAAACGCATCTACGGCGACTGGACGCAGCCCACCGTCTCCGGATGGAAAAACTGTCTGCTCGTCAACGCGATCACCCCCGTTCAGCAATACAGCTATACCTACGGCAAGAATTCCACCGACTCGGCGATGATCATCGACGCAATGGATATCCTGTACGGCGACAACGTGGACGGATTCTGTATCGTCTCGAGCGACAGCGATTTCACGCGGCTGGCGACGCGCCTTCGGGAAGCGGGTAAAAAAGTAATCGGCATCGGCGAAAAGAAAACGCCCGCGCCGTTCATCGCCGCGTGCGACAAGTTTATTTATCTGGAAATCCTGAAACCTGCGGAGCCGCCGAAACAGCAGCCGCAGCAGCAGAAGAAGACCGCGCAGAAAAAAGGAAAGGAAACCGCGGAAAGAGAGCCGCAGAAAAAAACCGCCCGTTCCGGGGACGAAACGAGAAAATCCGGTCTGCCCGCCGACGTGATCCGCCTGATCTCCGACTCGATCGATATTGTCGCAGACGACGACGGGTGGGCGTTCCTCGGCGAAATCGGCAATCTGATTTCGAAAAAGCGGCCCGATTTCGACCCCCGCAACTACGGTTTCATGAAGCTTTCGAATCTGATCAAAAGCTCCGACGCGTTCCTTTTTGACGTGCGAGAGACCGCAAACAAAAGCGTAAAGCATATCTATATCAAAAACAACATATAATCCGGCTTCTTTTTCCGCAAAGACGTCCTGCGGCTCTTTTTCCCTTGCCGGTCGCACTCCCCCGGTGGATAAAACGAAGCCGCCCGTCGGGAGCCGGCAGGGAAAACGGCTGTTAATTAAATTTTTTAATTAACAGTTTGTCTTCCGAATACGGGTTCGCGTGATTTCTTCTGTACAAATTCGATATATTCTGTATAAAAAAAGCAAAGGATTTATGAAAAAATTGAAAAAATTTTGCCATATTTCTTTTTTATAATTATAAAAGAAAACACATATGATTTACTTCCACCATAGTATCTGAAAAAACATGATAGGAGCGGGCATTATGCTTGAACAGCTTTATCAGACCATTTCCAGCTTTCTTCTCGACCTTCCGTCGATCGGCAATCTCTTTGCCGGCGTAAAAGACGGCAATGTCGATATTCTCGGCGGTTTTCTTTCGATGCTGGGCGGTCTGTTCGGCAAAAAGACGTCTGCCGAATAAGGCGAATGAATTCAAAAAAAGCAACGATGCTTTTCCGGCGTCCGTTGCTTTTTTTATTCCGAAAAACGGTATCTTACAGGTCGGGTGAACGGATTGGAAAACGATAACAACGCCGCCGCGCGTTTTGACGAGCAGGAAAAACACCGAAAACAAAAAATGCTGAGATCCGGCGCAGTCGTTACCGCGATCAGCGCCGCGATGGTGATCGGCCTTTTGCTGCTGTTCACCGGGAACGACGAGCCGACAGCCGGGACGCATCCGCCCGTAACCGCAAGCCCGCACACTGCCGTACAGCAGCCGACAGCCACGGCCGCCCCCGCAGCGCAGACCGTGCTTCCCGCCGCGGTTCCGACAGACGCGCCGACGGCGGCGGCAACAACCTTATATTACGGCGCAGTCCCGCCCACGACCATTCCTCCGGCGACGCACACGACGGCGCCCGCCCCGCGCACCACCGCGGCGGCGCCGCAAACGGACCCGGAAGCGCCTGCGGACGGCCCTGCTGCGCAGTATACTTCCGCAGACGGCTCGCTGCACGTGGACGTTTCCCCGGAAAATCGATTTATCCAAATCGTCAGCAAACAAAGCGGGATCTCGCCTTCGCTGCTCACTGCGGTATACACGCTTCCCGATAAGGGACAGAATTACGTTCTGGAATGGAACGGCGAAACGGACGCGTCGGGAAAAATCCTTCGCACAGCGGACACCGTGCGGCGCTGTTATCTGATCGATATCTCCGGCAGGATCACCGACGTCGCGGCGTCGGATTTCAACGAGAGCGTCGGAATGAACCGCATTGAGAACAGCGTCGCAATGGAATCGATGATCAAAAAAATCCTGATTCCGGCCATAGAAAAAGCGATTAACTGAAGACAAAAAGGAATTTACAGCATTTTTTTGTATATTCATTCTTATAAAAAAAGGAGCGACCGCAATGTTTGACGCAATAGCCGTAAAGGATGCGTGCGTACAATGGATCAGAGACTTTTTTGAAGAGAACGGCAGAGGCTGCAACGCGATCGTCGGCATCTCCGGCGGCAAAGACAGTTCGATCGTCGCCGCGCTCTGCGTCGAAGCACTCGGGAAAGAGCGCGTGATCGGCGTGCTGATGCCCTGCGGCGTACAGCACGATATCGACATGGCGTATCTGTTGGTTTCACATCTCGGAATCCGGCATTATGAGATCAATATCAAAGACGCGGTCGACGGACTTAAGGCGCATCTGCCCTTCGAGCCGACGGCGCAGACGCTGACGAATATTCCGCCCCGCGTACGCATGACGACGCTTTACGCCGTCGGTCAAAGCCACAACGGCAGGGTCGCGAACACCTGCAACCTGTCGGAGGATTGGGTCGGATACTCCACGCGCTACGGCGACGCGGCGGGCGATTTCAGCCCCTGCTCGCACCTGACCGTGCAGGAAATGAAGGCGATCGGCAGAGAGCTCGGCCTGCCCGACGTGCTGATCGACAAGACGCCTATCGACGGGCTCTGCGGTAAAACGGACGAGGATAACCTCGGCTTCACCTACGCCGAACTCGACCGGTATATCCGCACCGGCGAGATCGACGACCCTGCGAAAAAGGAGCGCATCGACTACCTGCACAGGATCAACGCCTTCAAGCTCAAGCCGATGCCGGCGTTTGAATTCTGATTTGTCGACTTGTTGACAGTTGATTTTTGATATTTGAATTAAAGATAGTCCGGCAGGGAGAGTTATAGGGGAGTTGTTTAAATACAAAGTATAAAACGGTTCGTTTTTCCGGGACTCTTTTTACTGTTTAAGCGTTTGAAGCATTTGTTTGTAAACCTGCCAAGTGTCTCCCTCTTTCGGTCTTTCAAGCAACTAACAACTATCAACAAGCAACTAAATCAGAATTTATGCGCCTTCTCCAGCAGCTCGCATACGTCTGCGTCCAGCTTTAGAATATTTTCATACAATTCCTGCGTATCGGCGGCGACCGGTACGCGGTTTTTTTCTTTTATACCGATCATAGCTTCACAGTTTTTTCGGATCATCGAGATCGTCGGTTCAAGCCGGCGCTGCGCCGCCGTCAGCGTCTCCCGCCGTATTGTCTCAAGGCGCAGGCGCTTTTTCTGCTCCCGCAGCGTGAAGACAGCGACCGCCGTGCCGACGGCGATACACACGGCTGCGACCGCACACATCGTAGACAGCGCCGCGCCGTCCCGCAGAATATACGCGGCGGTATCGTAGGAGCAGATCGCGAACAGGCAGACCGCTCCCCCGCCTTCCGTTTCGTCGGACGCCCGCACCGTCACGCGGCTGACGCGCTTCACCGTAAGAGCGCCGTAACAGAAGCCCTTACCCTGCGCATTCGCAGAATATTCCTGCATCGGACGAAAGGCTATCGGGATCCCGTCGGTATGCGTTTTCAGCCACGCCAGATAATTCTCGTCAAACCTGCCGTCAAAGGGCTGCGCCGCGCGCGAGAAAAGCAGGTCCGCCCGCGACCGAAGGGCTGCGATGCGCTCCTCTCCTCCACGCCGGGACGGATCGGCGGAGGTATACTCGTACAGCGCGGCGCCGTCCGCGTCCTTCAATACGATATAGATATCCATCCGCCCGTCGCTGTTCCAGCCGCTCTGCAGATCATTCGCCATATTCTCGACTTTCTGCCGCACGCGCGATGCGTAAGCGTCGGGGGTGACGCCGGACGATCCGGAAAAAACGGTATGATCGAAAAACAGGGAGTTTTCAAAGGACGTCGCTTTGGAATAATGCGCGTCGAAGGATTCGTTCCACTCCGCAAAGAACACGGTGCCCGCGCTCATCAGCGCGGCAAGCAGTGTGAAAACCGAAATCAATACGATCGTTTTCTTTCTCATTTCACTCTCCCCTTCCGCGACGCAAAATAAAACGTGACGCCGCCGTCCCCGCTGACGAAGCCGTAACGGTAACGGTGATC
>JAFRTA010000308.1 GCA_017427315.1 Clostridia bacterium | reverse complement strand
TCTTCGATAAGGTAGAACCCGACGTACTTATCGGCTGCTTCCCGCGCGAAGGCAAGGGAGCCGTCGGTCGAGCCGCCGTCAACGATGACGACCTCGAAGTCCTCGGCGGTCTGATGGATCAGACTGTCAAGCGCTTTCGGAAGATATTTTTCTTCGTTCAGAACAGGCACGATCACGGAAACTTTCGGCATGGGTTTCTCCTTATTTCAAATCACTCGGATAAGTTATTTTGATATTTTCGGGGCTGCCCGCCACGAGCTTCACCGGCAGGCCCGCAAGACGGAACACCGAGCACGCGTCGGTCACGGCGGATTTCTGCTCCGGCATGAGCGAGCGCAGCGCGCCGCGGAATTTCACGGCGTTGAAGCTCTGCGGCGTCTGGGCGTAATACAGCTCCGAGCGGGGCGGCACGTCGTCGATAAAAACGCCATCCGCGCTGCGGAACACCGTGTCGACCGCCGGGATCGCCGTCCCGCAGCCGCCCGCCTCGCGCGCCGCGGCGATATTGTCGGCGATGATGCGCGCATTGATGTACGGGCGCACCGCGTCGTGGGTCAGGATCACGCTGTCCCCGTCCACGGGATAATGCGCGAACAGATGCTCCACCAGCATTTCCAGCGTTTCGGAACGGTCCGCGCCGCCCGCGATCACGTCGATGCGTTCGCCGGGGAAATACCGGGCGCACTCCTCTTCTGCGTAGGAAACGTAGTCCGCGGGGACCGCGAGAACGACGCCGTCCACAAGGGGCGAAGAGACGAAATGCCGCAGGCTTTTGATATAGATCGGCTCGCCGCCGACAGAGAGGAACTGCTTCGGAACGTCAGAGCCCATGCGGCTGCCGGAGCCCGCCGCGGGCAAAAGCGCGTAAACCATTTCCTCACCGCCTGATTTTATAAAAATACAGTATATATCATAGCACAAGCCGACGCGTATATCAAGATGAATTTTTGAAATCGGAAGAGCGCGGGAAAATTCCGATTCAGGTTCTGGGTTCCGGGTGCCGGGTGTTAGCTCGATGTAACCGATACGCAGTGCGTAAATTGAACGGTATCCAGCACCCAACGCCTATTGCCCGAAATCAAAAAAAATATTGATTTCGGGCAATAGTTTTTCCGAAGCGCTCCCCTGCTTGAAAATCTTCCCCGGATATGCTAAACTGTTTCCATACATAACTTCCGAAAGGATCTCCCCATGAAATCTCTTCTCAAATACTTCCGCGGGCTGCGCTTCGCCTGCGTCCTCGCGCCGGCGTTCAAGCTGACCGAGGCGCTGCTCGAGCTCTTCGTGCCCGTGCTCGTCGCCCGCATGATCGATACCGGCATCTACGGCGGGGGCGGCGCGCCCTACATCGTGAAGCAGTCGCTTCTGATGCTCGCCCTCGGCGCGGCTGGCCTTCTGCTCGCGGTCACGGCGCAGTATTTCAGCGCCAAAGCCGCCACGGGCTTCACCAACCGCATCCGCTCGGCGGCGTTCCGCAACGTCCAGACCTGGTCCTATTCGCAGCTCGATTCCTTCGGCATCCCGTCGATGATCACGCGGCTGACCGGCGACGCGGACCGCATCCAGTCCGGCGTGAACCTCACGCTGCGGCTGCTGCTGCGCTCCCCCTTCGTCGTGTTCGGCTCGGTGATCGCCGCGCTGACGATCGACCGGCAAAGCTCCCTCGTCTTCTTCGGCACGGTGCCGGTGCTCGCGGTCATCGTCTTCGGCGTGATGCTCGTGAGCATCCGGCTCTACGGAAAAGTGCAGACCTATCTTGACAGGATAACGAAATCCGCCGAGGATAACCTGAGCGGCGCGCGGGTGATCCGCGCCTTCCGCGCGGAGAAACGCGAGGCGGACGCCTTCGCCGAAAACGCCTCCGCGCTTGCGAAGATCCAGAAATTCACCGGCAGGATCACCTCGCTCCTCACGCCCGGCACCTATATCGTCATCAACGCGGCGACGGTTCTGCTGATCTGGGTCGGCGCGCTGCGCGTGGACGGCGGGCGTCTCACGCAGGGCGAGGTCGTGGCGCTGTATAACTATATGGCGAAGATCCTCGTGGAGCTCATCAAGCTTGCCGACCTGATCATCACGATCACCCGCGCGCTCGCCTCGGCGAAGCGCGTGGCGGCGCTGATCGACGCGAAGGGTGAGGACGACGCAGGCGGCGCGGATACGCTCGTACCCGTTCCCGGCGCGCCGCTGTTCGAATTCCGCGGCGTAGGTCTGACCTATCGCGGCGCGGCGGAGCCCGCGCTGGAGGATATCTCCTTCACGGCGGAACGCGGCGAGCGCATCGGCGTGATCGGCGGCACGGGCTCGGGCAAAAGCTCTCTCGTCTCGCTGATCCCCCGTTTTTATCAGAACGATACCGGCGGGATCCTTTACTCCGGCGTTCCGGCGGAAGAGCTCTCCGTCGCCGCGGTGCGCAGCAGGATCGGCGTCGTGCCCCAGCACACCGCTCTTTTCAGCGGCACCGTGCGGGACAACGTCCGCTGGGGCAAGCCCGACGCGACGGACGATGAGATCTGCGCTTCTCTCGCCGCGGCGCAGGCGCTTTCCTTCGTCGAAGAGAAGGACGGCGGGCTCGATTTCATAATACGGGAGAACGGCGCGAACCTCTCCGGCGGGCAGAAGCAGCGGCTTTCCATCGCCCGCGCGCTGGTGAAAAGGCCCGACGTCCTGATCCTGGACGACAGCTCCAGCGCCCTCGACTACGCCACGGACCTGAAGCTGCGGCAGGCGCTCGCTTCGCTCGACTACGCTCCCTGCGTCGTCACCGTCTCGCAGCGCACCGTCGCCGTGCGGGAATGCGATAAGATCCTCGTTCTCGACGACGGAAAGCTCGTCGGTGCGGGCACGCATGAGGAGCTGCTTCGGAATAACGAGATCTACCGCGAGATCCACCTCTCGCAGTATCCGGAGGAGGCGGCGAAGCAATGAGCGCGATCAAAAAGAAAAACGACGGCATGCTCCGCCGCGTGTTCCGCTATATCGGCAGATACAAAGCCCCCACGGTGCTCTCGCTGCTGTTTTCGTTCCTCTCCGCGGCGCTGATCCTGCTGCTGCCGGTGATCTTCGGCAAAATGATCGACCGGATCGTCTCCCCGGGCAACGTGGATTTTCATGGTCTGCTCCCCCTGATCGTACAGAGCGCGGTCATCATCGCCGCGACGGCGGTCCTGCAGTGGCTGCAGAATTTCCTCAACAATAAGATCACCTCGAACGTGGTGCGGGATATCCGCATCGACGCGATGAACAAGATCGAAACGCTGCCGCTGTCGTATCTCGACACGCACCCGCACGGCGACCTGATCAGCCGTATCGTCTCCGATACGGACACGCTTTCTGAGGGGCTCCTTCTCGGCTTCTCGCAGCTCTTCTCGGGGATCACCACGATCATCGGCACGCTGATCTTCATGTTCACGCTGAACGCGAAACCGGCGCTGTGGGTGGTCGTTATCACGCCGCTCTCGCTGTTCACCGCGCGTTTTATCGCCCGCCGCACCCACGCGATGTTCACGAAGCAGTCCGAGGCGAAAGGCGCGCTGACCGCGTTCATCAACGAACGGCTCGGCAACCAAAAGACCGTCAAGGCCTTCGGCAAGGAGACCGACAGCGCCAACGAATTCGACGGGAAGAACGCGGAGCTCACGCATTTTTCGCTGCGTGCGATCTTCTTCTCGTCTCTCGTGAACCCCACGACGCGCTTCGTCAACGCCGTCGTTTACGCCGTCGCGGCGCTCACCGGCGCGATCGCGGTCGCCGCGGGCGGCGGCGGGCTCACGGTGGGCGGCTTCACCTGCTTTTTGAGCTACGCGACGCAGTACACGAAGCCCTTCAACGATATCTCCGCCGTCATCACCGAGCTGCAGAACGCCCTCGCCTGCGCGAAGCGCGTGTTCGAGCTGATCGACGCCGCGCCGGAATCCGCGGACAAAAACACCGCTGCGCCCGGGACCGCGGCGGGCAGAGTGGAATTCCGAAACGTCTGTTTCTCTTACGATAAGTCAAAAAAGCTGCTTGAAAACATCAGCTTCACCGCCGAGCCCGGGCAGCGCGTGGCGATCGTGGGTCCCACGGACTGCGGCAAGACGACGCTCATCAATCTGCTGATGCGCTTCTACGACGTCGACGGGGGCGATATCCTCATCGACGGCAGGAGCATTTACGATATGCCCCGCGAGGAGCTGCGGCGGCAGTTCGGCATGGTGCTGCAGGAGACGTGGATCAAGAACGCCTCGATCCGCGAGAACATCACGATCGGCAAGCCCGATGCGACGGACGAGGAGATCAAAACGGCGGCGAAAATGAGCGGCGCTTACAGCTTTATCCGCCGTCTGCCGAAAAGATTCGACACGGTCCTCGGCGCGGACAGCGACGGGCTCTCGGAGGGACAGAAGCAGCTTCTGTGCATCACCCGCGTCATGCTCTCCCCCGCGCCGATGCTGATCCTCGACGAGGCGACCAGCTCCATCGACACGCGCACCGAGCTGCTCGTGACCGCGGATTTCGACCGGCTGATGCAGGGGCGCACCTCGTTCGTCGTCGCACACCGTCTTTCCACG
>JAFRTA010000307.1 GCA_017427315.1 Clostridia bacterium | reverse complement strand
TTTGCGGGGCGCAAGCGCCCCGCAAATCAGTATTTATCCCGGTCTCTTCAGCGGCGTTTTGCGAGAGGATTCGTTTTCGCATTTTTAAAGAATTGTATAGATTCCATGAATATTTTTTTAAAATATATTTCTTAACACTATTGATTTATTGATTTTCGTGTGTTATTATTGAAATGTGACGGGATGGTCCCCGTACACCGAATAATTAGGAGGATTTTTGTGATGAAAAAAGTACTTGCTTTAATGCTCGCACTGGTCATGGTTCTTTGCATCGGCCTTGCCGCCTGCGACAAAAAGCCGACAGACGAAGGCGCAACAGATGCTCCGGAAGCTCCGGCTACCTCTACCGCTGAGATCGCGGTCGTTACCGACGTGGGTCAGCTGATGGACAAAGGCTTCAACCAGGGCACCTATGAAGGCGCCGAGGCTTATGCAAAAGCAAATAACATTTCTTACAAGTATTATCAGCCCGCCAACGGCAGCGACGCTTCCGACAACGACCGTATCGCCGCGATGAAGCAGGCCATTGACAACGGCGCGAAGATCATCGTCGCCCCCGGCTTCCTGCAGGCTACCGCGATGGAGACCGTCGCGAAAGAGAATCCCGACGTTAAGTTCGTGTTCGTCGACGGTTGGGCGCTCGGTCTCGACAACGTGACCGCGATCGTCTACAAAGAGCAGGAGTCCGGTTATCTTGCCGGCTACGCCGCGGTTATGGAAGGCTACACCAAGCTCGGCTTCACGGGCGGCGGCGGCGGAACGAACCCCGCTGTCAACCGTTTCGGTTTCGGCTTCCTGCAGGGCGCCGAAGCGGCGGCTGCCGAGAAGGGCGTTAAGGTCGACATGAAGTACAGCTTCAAGTACGGCGAGACCTTCTCCGCTTCCACCGAGCTGCAGACCCAGATCGCCGGCTGGTATGCCGACGGCACCGAGGTCGTGTTCGCGTGCGGCGGCTCCATGTTCCAGTCCGTGAAATCCGCTGCCGGCGAATATCCGGACGCGAAGATCATCGGCGTTGACGTCGACCAGTCCGGCGAGTCCGAGAAGGTCATCACCTCCGCCGTAAAGGGTCTGTCCGCTTCCGTTGAGAAGGTTCTCGGCCAGTTCTACGACGGCAAGTGGGATTCCGAGCTTGCGAACGTTGCTCAGAATCTCGGCGCTGCCGACGATTCCACCGGTCTTCCCACCGATACCTGGAGACTTGAGAACTTCACTGTTGAGCAGTATGAGGCGCTCCTCGGCAAGATCAAGAGCGGCGAGCTCGTTCCCGAGTCCGAGGTTCCCGAGGACATTACCGCCGGTTGGACGAACGTCACCGTTGACCTTGAGAAATAATCTGTGAACATCCGGCGGGGATGGCAGTAATGCCATCCCCGCTTTTCGGAATCGGCGGGCAAAGCCGTCGCGGAAAACAATTTTTCGTTAACGAATCGGGAAAGAGGAGTGCTATGGAGAATTCGACGAATCTCCCGGCGCAGGCGCCGGGGCCGGAGAAAGAGCCTTACGTAATCGAAATGCGGAACATCACGAAGGAATTCCCCGGAATCATTGCCAACGACAACATCACCCTGCAGCTCAGACGCGGAGAGATCCATGCGCTTCTCGGTGAAAACGGCGCGGGTAAATCCACCCTGATGTCCGTGCTTTTCGGATTGTATCAGCCCGAAAAAGGCGAAATCTACAAAGACGGCAAAAAAGTAACGATAAACAACCCCAACGACGCGAACGCCCTCGGCATCGGCATGGTGCATCAGCATTTCAAGCTCGTGGACGTGTTCTCCGTGCTGGATAACATCATTCTCGGCATCGAGCCGAACACCCTCGGTTTCCTGCGGAAAAAGGACGCCCGCAAGCGTGTGCTCGAGCTGTCGGAGAACTACGGTCTCAACGTCGACCCCGACGCTTTGGTCGAAGATATCACGGTCGGCATGCAGCAGCGGACCGAGATCCTGAAGATGCTGTACCGGAACAACGAGATCCTGATTTTCGACGAGCCGACGGCGGTGCTGACCCCGCAGGAGATCACGGAGCTCATGCACATTATGAAGGGCCTCGCCGCCGAGGGGAAATCCATTCTGTTTATCTCCCATAAGCTTAACGAAATCATGGAAGTCGCCGACCGATGCACGGTCCTGCGAAAGGGCAAGTATATCGGTACGGTCGATATCGCGGACGTCACGAAGGAGGACCTTTCCGCGATGATGGTCGGCAGAAACGTCAAATTCGCCGTGGATAAAGACGACGCGAAGCCCGGGAAGGTGATGCTCGACGTGGAGCATCTTTCCGTAAAAAGCAGGATCCATAAAAAGAACGCCGTGAACGACGTTTCCCTGCAGGTGCGCGCGGGCGAGATCGTCTGCATCGCCGGCATCGACGGAAACGGTCAGAGCGAATTCGTCGCCGCGCTGACGGGGCTTGAAAAGGCGGAGCCCGGCTCGAAAATCGTGCTGGACGGCGAAGACGTTACCAGAAAGTCGATCCGTTACAAGAATACGCACGGGATGAGCCACATTCCCGAGGACCGGCATAAACACGGCCTCGTGCTGGATTATACGTTGCAGGAGAATATCGTTCTCCAGCGATATTTTGAGAAGGAATTCCAAACCGGCGGATTTATCCGCTTCGATAAAGTGCGGGAATATGCCGAGCTGCTTATCGAAAAGTTTGACGTGCGTTCCGGGCAGGGCGCCCTAACGCCCGCGCGCAGCATGTCCGGCGGCAACCAGCAGAAAGCGATCATCGCAAGGGAGCTTGACCGTGAGCATAAACTGCTCGTTGCGGTGCAGCCCACCCGCGGTCTTGACGTCGGGGCGATCGAATTCATACACGAACAGATCGTCACCTCGCGCGATTCCGGCAGCGCGGTGCTGCTGATTTCGCTGGAGCTCGACGAGGTCATGAATTTATCCGACCGCATTCTCGTGATGTACGATGGCGAGATCGTCGGCGAATTCGACCCGAAGAAAACGACCGTGGAAGAACTCGGCCTGTATATGGCGGGCGCAAAACGTCAGGACAGGCAGGAAGGAGGCGGTGACAATGCGTAATCAGGCGTCTGAAACAAAAAAGGTTCCCTTTTTCCGCAAACCGGCGGTCCAGTCCATCGTCGCGTCGCTGATTTGTGTTCTCGGCGGCTTGCTGGTCGGCTTTATCGTTTTGCTTCTGATGGCGGTTTTCTCGAAGGATATCCCGGTCTCGGAGGCGTTCCGGGGAATTCTGATCGTTCTGTCCGGCCCCATCGCCGCCGGCAATCCGAAAGACGTTTTGTTCACCTGCGGAAATATGCTGTTCACGGCGACGCCGCTGATTATGACGGGCCTTTCCGTCGCGCTTGCGTTCAAAACCGGTCTGTTCAATATCGGCGCGCCCGGCCAATATCTGATGGGCGCGATGGGCAGCCTTCTCGTGGCGCTCAGTATCCCGCAGGGGACCATGCCCGCGGCGCTGATCTGGATCCTCGCATTCCTCGCGGGAACGCTTCTCGGCGTGCTGTGGGGCGCGATCCCCGGTTTCTTCAAGGCGAAGTTCAACGTGAACGAAGTCATCGTCTGTATCCTGACGAACTGGATCGCGGCGAACGTCGTCTCCTGGGTATTCTATGCGAATCAGGAAAAATTCGTCAACATCGCCGAGACGAAAACCAACTTCATCAAAAAAACGATTTCCAACGGCGTTTCCACCGCGACGTTCGGGCTGGACAAGCTTTTTGCGAATTCCTATCTCGACGTCAGCATCGTCATCGTCTGCGTCATCGCCGTCCTGCTTTACGTCATGCTTAACAAGACCACCTTCGGTTACGAGCTCCGGGCGTGCGGCTACAACAGGAACGCCGCGAAATACGCCGGCATGAACGAAAAAAGGAACATTCTGCTTTCCATGGCGATTGCCGGCGGCCTTGCCGGCTGCGGCGCCGCGCTCTGGTGCCTGAACGGTCAGCAGGATTTCAAATGGAACACCTATCAGTCGCTTCCCAATGTCGGCTTCAACGGCATTCCCGCGGCGCTGCTTGCGAGCAACAACCCCATCGGCGTGATTTTCTCGGCGATCTTCCTGCGGTATATCGATACGGGCGGGTCCTATCTGCCCGGCGAGACATCGTTCAACGAATACGTTTCCCAACTGATAATCGCCGTTATCATTTACTTCGCCGGCTTCTCCAAGTTCATCAAGGATTACCTGAAGAAGAAACAGATGAAGAAAGAGACCGCTGCAACGATCGCGGGAGATTTTGTTAAGAATCCGGAAAGACCGATCGGGCAAACAGCGTCGGAGCAAAGCGCAGCGCCGCCTCCGGAAGCGCCTGCGCCGGCGGGACCCGGTTCCGGAGAAGAAACGGCGGAGACTGCTTCGGCGGCAGATGTCCCGGCGGAAGGAAAGGACGGTGACGGTCAATGATTTTTCTTTTGCAGAAAACGCTGATTTTCGCGATCCCGCTGCTGATCGTCGCGCTTGCGGGTATGTATGCGGAGCGCAGCGGCATCATCAATATCGCGCTGGACGGTATTATGATCTTCGGCGCTTTTATGGGCGCGATCGCGGCGTTCGGACTGCGCAAAAGCACGTTTTTCGTGGATCACACACAGCTTCTGTTTCTGATTTGCCTGCTGATTGCAGCCGTCAGCGGCGCGGTGTTCTCGCTGCTGCTGTCATTTTCGGCAATCAACCTGAAGGCGGATCAGACCATCGGCGGCACCGCGCTGAACCTGCTGGCGCCCGCGATTACGCTTTTCATCACCAAGGTGCTTTTCAACAAAGATAAGCTCGAAATGGAAACAGCCGTCGACTCCGCGGGCAAAAGCCGTGATTTCGGCTTCGCGATGCTGAACGGCGACCTGAATCCCGTCGGCCAGGTGTTTTTCGACAAGAGTTATATCTCCACCTTCCTTGCTGTGTTCATCTTTATCGTTCTTTCCGTATGGATCTATAAGACGAAAACCGGTCTGCGCCTTCGTTCCTGCGGCGAGCATCCGCAGGCGGCGGCGAGCGTGGGCATCAACGTCAACCGTATGCGCTACCTCGGCACGACGATTTCCGGTGCGCTTGCCGGGTTCGGCGGTTACGCTTACGTCGCCACCGTCGCGAACGGCACCGCGGAGGGCACCGTGGCGGGCATGGGCTTCCTTGCACTGGCCATCATGATCTTCGGCAACTGGAAGCCCGTCGGCATCGCGTTCGGTTCGCTGCTGTTCGGTTTCCTGAAATGTCTTGCCGTAACTTATAACAAGAGCCTGATCCAGCCGCTGGAATCCCACGCGTGGATGCAGAACCTGCTCGCGAACAGCGAGGGCTTCAAGACCTTTTACGAGGCGATTTTCAAAAACATGTATTTCTACAACCTGATTCCCTTTATCACGGTGCTGATCGTCCTCGCGTTCACGTCCAAACGCTCCCGCGCGCCGAAGGCGGAGGGCATTCCCTACGATAAGGGCGCAAGATAACGTTTGTGCGGAGCCGGTGAGAAACGCCGGCTCCGCTTTTCGAAAATGATTCGGAAAGGATCGTATCATGAGTATTCTTTTGATCGGTATGGCGGGCGGGTCCGGCAGCGGAAAGAGCACGATCACGAAACGGCTTGCCGAAAAGTTTCCCGACTCCGTAACCGTCGTCAATCACGACGATTATTACAAGGCGCAGGACGATCTCTCGATGGAAGAACGCGTGAAAACGAATTACGACCATCCGGACGCGTTCGATACGGAGCTGCTGATTTATCATCTGAAGCAGCTCAGGCTCGGCAGAAAAATCCGGTGCCCGCAATATGATTACACGGTGCATAACCGTTCCGATGCGGTTCGCGAAATCGCTCCGTCGCCTGTTATTATTGTTGACGGTATCCTGATTTTTGAAAATGCGGAATTGAGAAATCTGTTTGATATCCGTTTCTATGTGGATACCGACGCGGACGAGCGGGTTCTGCGCAGGATCCGGCGGGATACGATGGAGCGCGGCCGGTCGCTGGAATCGGTTATCGACCAGTATCTTACCACCGTGAAGCCGATGCACGACGCGTTCGTCGAACCGAGCAAAAAATACGCGGACATTATCATTCCCGAAGGCGGGAATAACGTCGTCGCGCTTGAGATTATCGAGAATAAGATCCGGCAGCACCTCGCACGGCCCGGCGACGGCGCGCGAACGGGAAGGCAGCCGCAATAACGGCTCGTTCGGCGCCGCCGCCCGAAAAAAACAATCTCCCGCGGCGGGATGAAAGAACCCGCCGCGGGAGATTTTACCGTCCTGCCGCCGATACGGAACGGCCGTTATCAAAACAGCGTTTCAAGCCGCAGCGCGAGCGCGTCCTCTTTCCCGTAAGTATTGCAGGAAAAGATCGGGCGCGTTTCACCGTCTACGCGGACGAGCAGCCGGTCGTCGCAGAAGCGTCTGCCGTCGGGCTCCGTTACGATTTCGGCGTCGGCGTCCCAGAAAAACAGCTCCCTGTTCTCCCGGATGCAGAGCAGTCCTTCCGCGAAACGCATCGTGCAGCACTGCGTCGCCTCGTAGCCGTTGATCTGCAGAACGGGCTGATCCTTTGTGACGCATTTGTTTGTTCCCGCGCCGCCGTTTTCCCGCTGGCAGAACAGCAGGCCGTTGAAGCGGATCCTTCTTGCGAGCGTTCTGTAGCGGTCCTCTCCGGTCAGCCGGTAAAGCCTTACCGCCAGCAGAAGGCTGTCGACGACGGCGCAGGGCTCGGTCCAGGTGTCCTCCCTGCCGAACCAGTTGAAGTTTTCATAGGTCAGCGTCATGCCGTATTCAAGATAACGGTCGAATTCCCTTATCACAGCCTGCAGATACGTTTTATCGCCCGTGCTCTCGTAAAAACAGAGCATTCCGCGCAGGCACGTCAGCGAAGTATGCGTCTGGAACCCGCGCGCCACCATATCCGCCGCAAGAAAAACGCCGAAGATTTTTTCAAGAAAGACCTTCGCGCGCGTATCGCCCGTCAGCGCGTAGTACCGGGCGACGCCGTCCGCGCACATAAACGCGCATCCGACGTCCGAGGAGAGCAGCCAGCCGCTCTCCTCGCCGTTGATGTGCCCGTCGACGCCGCCGTCGCGCTTCCCGCGCTCGAGGGGATAGCGGTCGTAAAAGGGGAGCGCGGGCAGAAAAAGATGCTCGAAGGTGCTCTCGGCTGCCTTTTCCGACAGCGGATCGCCGAAAATCCGCGCGTGTTCGACCATTGCCCTCAGATACCAGTTGTGCCCGGAAAGCTGCTGCTCGTTCACGGTTTTGCCGTCCGGCGCGTCGCCGATGAAAAGGAATTTGTTGGCGTGCTCCGGCAGGGTCTCCATCATCTGGGTCAGCGCTGGGATCTTTCTTCCGCCGATACGGCAGTGGCAGAGAAACGCGAGCAGCGCGCGCCCCTCGAAATCTCCCGGCCAGGCGTAACCGCCGCCGCGGAACACGCCGGGGAACGCATAGGGCTCCGCGGAGAGCCGCAGCTCGTTTTTCCGGGCGGCTTCGTCTTCGTCCGGCGCGGTCCATAAAGCGGGATTTCTTTTCATTGCCGCACGTCCTTTCTTTCGCCTGAATAACGGATTTGCTTTCCCTGACAGTTTATCATACCGCCGCCGTATTTGCAACGGAAAAACGGTTTTTCATTCCTGCCGTTTCGTTTTTTCGCGGGCGGCGCCGTTTCCTTGACTTCCCCCCGGCGCGCGTGCTATAATAGTGTCCGCCGAAGCCCCGGCGTATCTTCCATATCATATATCACATTTCACAAAAGGACATCCTATGCAGAATCTGTCAAAGCTTCCGTCTCTTCTTCTACCGTGGTTTGCCGAAAACGCCCGTATACTGCCGTGGCGTGAGGATACCGAGCCCTATCACGTCTGGATTTCCGAAATCATGCTTCAGCAGACCCGCGTCGAGGCGGTCAGGGATTATTATCTGCGCTTTCTCGCCGCGCTGCCCGATATCGAATCGCTCGCCGCCGTTTCCGACGACGGGCTGATGAAGCTTTGGCAGGGACTCGGTTATTACAGCCGCGCGCGGAACCTGAAAAAAGCGGCGCAGACGATCGTCGACCGCTTCGCAGGCGCATTCCCCGAGCGTTATGAGGATATCAAATCGCTGCCGGGAATCGGCGAATACACGGCAGGCGCGATCTCGTCAATTTGTTTCGAAAACCGTACGCCCGCCGTGGACGGGAACGTCCTGCGCGTATTTGCCCGTTATACCGCCTGGGAGCGGCCGATTGACGGCAGCGGCGCGAAAGCATTCGTGGCCGACGCGCTGCGTCCGCTCTACGTTCCCGGCTCGTGCGGCGCGTTCACGCAGAGCCTGATGGAGCTGGGCGCGTGCGTGTGTCTTCCGAACGGTGCGCCGGACTGCGAAAACTGTCCGCTGAACCGGTACTGCCGCGCATTTACGGAGGGGAAGACGGCGCGTCTCCCGCTGAAGGGGGAGAAAAAGCCGAGAAGGATTGAGGACCGCGTCGTATTCGTCCTGAAATGCGGCGACCGCTTTGCACTGCGGAAGCGTCCCGAAAAAGGTCTTCTTGCCGGGCTGTGGGAATTCCCCGGCGCCGCAGCCGCGTCCGGTACGTCGCCGGAACGCCTTGCCGTGGAATTTGCCGAAGCAACGGGCGCGGCGCCGCTGCGCGTTTCCGGACAGCGGTTCTATACGCATATTTTCACCCACGTGGAATGGCGCGTCACGGGCGTGTTCGTCGACTGCGGAGAAGCGACGGACGCGCTCGTATGGGCGACGTCTTCGGAGCTGCGTGAACGGTACGCTCTGCCCACCGCGTTCCGTAAGCTGACGGAATGACGTCGACAAATCGTTGAAACGGGTCTTCGGCCGCCTTTTTTTCGGCGGATCGGAGATTTTTTTTCTTTCCGGGTCTTTTTTCTTTTCCGTGCGGACAGCGCGTATTGCACTGTTCGTACGGCTTTTTATATGATATTCCCACAACGTTTTCATACGGGAGGTGTTTGGTTTTGTATCGGCAAAGCTCGGACTACGGCTGACGAAGACGGGAACAAAGCGTTTTATGAAAGGAGCAGGATAAAATGAGAAACAACGAACGCGTCGTCTCCGCACGCGTGGTACGGCTGCGTGAGATCGCGTGCGGCGTATACAGAGCCACGGCCCCGCGTGCGGCTCTTTACGAGGGGGCTTACGCCGTCGCGCCCGATTTTACGGCGCAGACGCTGCCGACGCGCGGCAAAAACATGGCTGACGACGTGACGGTCGAGGCGATCCGCGTCAGCCGGACGAAAAACCTTTCCGGCGGGAATACGGTATTTATAGGAGGACAAATCAATGGCTGAACAATTCAATTCAAAAGTGGTCCTGTCGGACGGGACCGTCCTGATGGACCTGACGGACGATACCGTCTCGGCAGGAACGCTTGCGTCCGGTGTGACGGCGCACGGGGCGGACGGCGCTCCCATTACCGGCACGAACACGTATGATTCCGATACGTCGGGCGATACGGCGCTGGTCGGGGAGATCCTTTCCGGCAAGACGGCGCACGCGCGGGGAACCGCTCTGACGGGCGCGATGCCGAACAACGGCGCGGTCGCGGGCAAGATCTCGACAAAGGCCGGGGTATATACCGTTCCGCAAGGCTATCACGACGGCAGCGGCACGGTGGATATCGCGGCTGCGGAGCAGGCGAAAATCGTCGCCGGCAACATCAAATCCGGCGTTGAGATCTTAGGTGTGACGGGCTCCTATAACGGCGAGGCGGTCACGGCGCAGAGCAAAAGCGTGACGCCGACGTTTTCGCAGCAGACGGTAACGCCCGACCAGAGTCCGACGGCTTATGATTACCTGTCGCAGGTGACGGTCGCGGCGATTCCGGTGACCTATACGAACAACGCGGCGGGCGGCGTAACGGTCACGATCGGGTGATTTTATGGCGAATAATAAAGTCGTGCTGGCGAACGGCACGACGCTGATGGACCTGACGGGCGATACGGTCTCGGCAGGAACGCTCGCGTACGGCGTGACCGCGCACGGGGCGGACGGCGAGCCGGTGACGGGCACGATGAAGCGCGTCTTTGAAACGACCGTTTTCAGTCTCGACCCGAACGGGAAGACGGTCGCCTGCGCCGTGCCGTTCGAGCCCGGAAGGGTGAGGATCCGGAGCAACATGGCGCTTTTATATTCGTTCCCGGAGCAGGTCGAACCGGGCGAAGACCCGTTTCTCGACGCGGACGAAGTATATGCGCTCGAGTACGCAGAAAACGCGATATCGGAGTTTTATGACAGGGAAGGGAGCGTTGAAGCGCTGTTTGAGCTGGAAAGCGTACCGTTCGACGCGGTAATCGTCCAAACGGAAGATCAGAGCGGTTATAAAATGCTGCAGGAATCGCAGCATGAGAACGGCGGCGCGGTCTCGTATGC
>JAFRTA010000306.1 GCA_017427315.1 Clostridia bacterium | reverse complement strand
GGCGAAACGGCGGAGGAGCCCGGTGCGGGCGGCAAGACGGGCGTTATCCCCGAAGACTTGTTCCGCGGACTGCGGCAGGTGATTGAACGGTTCATGGAGCTGATCCGAATGATTGTCAGCTTGTTCGGGATCGGGATCTGATCTGCCGGCGAACGTCCCGATTTGCCGATACGATACCCCGCTTTTGCCGCAGACAAAAGCGGGGTATCGTATCGGTATCCGCTCCCGCAGTCGTGAATGCGGGCGAAAAACAGGAATAATCCGCGTATTTGTCTGATATTTTATGCACGGTATTGCATTTTATAAAGAAAAATGATAAAATAAAAAAACAAATATTGATTTGCGCCACTTCGTTTCGGACGCGGCGGAAAAATACACGGAATAGGAGCGTTACAGATGTCCGATCTTCCAATCACCGCCCAATCGAGAGAATACCCGCCGACCGATATCTGCTGTTGGGAGTATTTTCTGCGGAATACCGCGCAGTACGGCGAATACAACGTCTTCTGCCACGCGGGCATGGACCACAAAAAAAGCGAATTCGTCAGCGACGTCGAGGGCCTTGCGGCCTTTTTCTACCGCGAGCTCGGTCTCAAGGAGCAGGACGTGTTCACGATCTTCATGCCGACCAACGCCGAGAGCATCATCACGTTTCTCGCGCTGAACAAGATCGGCGTGATCGTGAATTTCGTGCACCCGCTCCTGCCGCCCGAGAACGTGGAGGATATCCTCGATTTCACCGGTTCCAAGGGCATTATGCTGCTCGATAAATTTGCGCCGAAATATGCGCCGATGCTCAAAAAACGCGGCTTGCCGATCATTCTCTGCTCGCCGAAGGAGTACGCGCTGCCGGATAAGACCGTCTGCCCGATCGATCCCGAGGCGCTGCGCAGCGTGCATACCGGCTCGATGAGCGTTTACGAATATCCCGCCGTGCTCAAGCGTTATGCGGGGGAGCGCGTCAACAGCGTTCCCGAGGGCAGGAATCTTCTCGCCGCGTATATGAACGGCGGCGGCACCACCGGCAAAAGCAAGACGATCAAGCTCTCGAACCTCGCCTTCAACCACGTGGTGTGGGGTCTCGGCGCGAGCAACATCGCCGTGAAAAACGTCGGTTACGATACGGAGCTCTGCGCGATGCCGTTCTTCCACGCTTTCGGTCTCTGCGCGGGCGGTCTTGTGGCGCTGAACAAGGGCTCGCGGGTCATTTTTATTTCGAAATTCGACCCGGCGCAGTTCATCGATCTGATGAAGCAGAACCACGTCGTCGAGTTCAACGGCGTGCCCAATATGTATAAAAAACTGATCGCGATGCCCGAGTTCGACGATCCCGCCCTCGGCAATATCGTCGTGATGTACTCCGGCGGTGATTTCGTCAGCCCGACGCTGCTGGAAAAGATTTACGCGGTCATGCGCAAGAACGGCTCGAACGCGGAATTCTGCGCGGGCTACGGCCTCACGGAATGCTGCGCCGTCAACGCGGTCAACCCGCTCTGGGCGAACAAGCCGGGCACCATCGGCAAGGCGCTGCAGGGCCTTCGCATCGAGATCTGGGACGAGAACAATGACCCGGTACCGACCGGGGAGGTCGGTCAGATCGTGATCACCGGTCCGACGCTCATGCAGGGGTATCTGACGAAGAACGGTCCGGTCGATTCCGGCATTTACCGCGACGCCTTCGGAACAAGGTGGGTGCTGACCGGGGATCTCGGAAAAATCGACGAGGACGGCTACGTCACCTTCATCGGCAGACAGAAGCGCGTGATCATCATCTCCGGCTACAATGTGTATCCGGTGGACATCGAGCAGCTTGTCGACGATCTGCCCTTCGTGCGCGAGAGCTGCGCCGTGCAGGGCTATCTTTACGAGAACCCGATCGTGCGCCTGTTCGTCGTGCTGAACAAGCAGGGCGACGAGGAGGAATACCGCCGCTGCATCACCGAGCTGATCACGGAAAACCTCTCGGTGTTCAGCATCCCGAAGGATATCCGGTTCATCGACG